>NZ_JAWJTI010000020.1:0-68098 GCF_032911525.1 Stenotrophomonas veracruzanensis | reverse complement strand
GCCGGCAACCCGACCTTGCCTGTCTGCCGGCCAGCGGCCGGCACTACCATGCCGCTCCTGCTCTTGCCTTTGACTCCCTCTCCGCGCCGCCGCAGGGAGCAGTCCTGCAGAGATTGATGGAAGAAATCAAAGCGACGAACGCGCACGCATTTCAATCCCGCCCCTTGACCTCAACCAATGTTGAGGTGCGATAACGATCTCCCCACGGCCAGCCTTCTGGCCTTCCCCACGGAGATTGCTTCGATGTCGTACTCGCTTCCCCCGCTGCCCTATGCCTACGACGCCCTCGAGCCGCATTTCGATGCGCGCACGATGGAGATCCACCACAGCAAGCACCACCAGACTTACGTCAACAACCTCAACACCGCCATCGAGCAGGCCGGCATCGCCGCACAGCCGGTCGAGGCGCTGATCGCCAACCTCGATGCCGTGCCCGAGGCGCAGCGTGGCGCGGTCCGCAACAACGGCGGTGGCCACGCCAACCACAGCCTGTTCTGGACCGTACTCAGCACCAACGGTGGTGCACCCGATGATGAACTGGCCGCCGCCATCAGCCGCGATCTCGGCGGTTTCGATGCCTTCAAGGATGCGTTCACCAAGGCTGCGCAGACCCGCTTCGGCAGCGGCTGGGCCTGGCTGACCAGCGATCGCGATGGCCGCCTGCAGGTGGAAAGCAGCGCCAACCAGGACAGCCCGCTGATGGGCGCAGCCGTCGGCCTGTCCGGCCACACCCCGATCCTCGCACTGGATGTCTGGGAACACGCCTACTATCTGCACTACCAGAACCGCCGCCCGGACTACATCGGTGCGTTCTTCAACATCATCAACTGGGCCGAGGTCGGCCGGCGCTACCGCCAGGCCCGGGCCTCATGAGCGGCGAGACGCTGCCGTACGCCGGGCCGTGGGCGGGGGTCTTCCCCGCCCCGGCCCCGGTGCCGTCGGTCGAGATGCCGCCGCGTGCCCTGCGGCGGCTGCTCGGCCACTTTCCTACCGGCGTGGCCATCGTCTGCGCACGCGATGCGCAGGGCAAACCCATCGGCCTGACCATCAATTCGTTCGTGCCGGTGTCATTGCAGCCGCCGCTGGTGCTGTGGAACCTGGCGTTGCATGCGCAGAGCCTGTCCACCTTCCAGCGCGCCACCCGCTTTGCGATCAGCGTGCTGGCGGCCGACCAGGAGGCGCTGGCCCGGCGCTTTGCCGATCCGCAGGTGCGCAACCGCTTCGACGGCCTGGCATTGCTGGATGACGATGAGAACGCCCCGCCACGTATCGCCGGTGCGGTCGCCCATCTCACCTGTACCCGCCACGCACAGTGGCCGGTGGGCGATCACCTGCTGCTGGCCGGCCGCATCATCGAAGTGCACGAGAACGGCGGCGCGCCGCTGCTGTTCCATCGGGGCCGCTTCCAGCCCGGCCCGGCCGAGCTGCTGGTGGAGGTGCGCTGATGAACATCGAAGCCCTGGAATGCATGCTTGCCGCCGGCAAGGACGGCGCGCTGCTGCGCTTCGGCCTGGGCAAGGGCTGGCTGGATGCCGGCAACCCGGTGCGCGCGGCAACCCATCTGGGCCGTTGCGTGGTGCTTGATCCGCAATACTCGGCCGCCTGGAAGCTGCTGGGCAAAGCCTGGCTGGCCAGCGGCCAGCCGCAGGCCGCGCGCGAAGCATGGCAGCGCGGGCTGAGCGTGGCCGGCAGCAAGGGTGACCAGCAGGCACGCAAGGAAATGCAGGTGTTCCTGCGCCGCCTGGACCGCGAACAGGCGGCCTTGGCGAAGGCGGGCTGAGCGATCAGCCCGCGTTGGCCGATGCCGGTGCGGACATGATGTCCGACATCGGCAGGCGGCGCGGCTTGCTCGGGAACGCGTGACGCAGGATGCGCCAGACCACCTGGCCGAACTGGCGCGGCAGCGAGCCGTTGTTGTAGTGCTGGCCGTAGCGGCGGCAGATGTCCTTCACTTCCTTGGCGATGGCCGCATAGCGGTTGGCCGGCAGGTCCGGGTAGAAGTGATGCTCGATCTGGTGGCTGAGGTTGCCCGACAGCACGTTGATCAGGAAGCCGCCGCTGATGTTGGACGAGCCGCGCAGCTGGCGCAGGTACCAGTGGCCGCGCGACTCATTGCGCAGGCATTCCTTCGGGAAGGTTTCCGATTCGGCGGTGAAATGGCCGCAGAAGATGATCACGTAGGTCCAGATGTTGCGCAGGCCGTTGGCCACCATGTTGCCCAGCATCACGGTGAGGAAGAACGGGCCGGCCAGCAGCGGGAAGAACACGTAGTCCTTCAGCACCTGGCGGGCCATTTTCCGCGCCACCGGGCGGGTCTGCATCCACATCGCACGGCCGCTGATACGACCCTTCAGCCAACGGCCCAGGCGCAGGTCCTGCGCGGCCACGCCCCACTGGAACAGCAGCGCGAAGATCGGCGCGATGATCGGCTGCAGCAGGTAGAACGGCTTCCAGCGCTGCTCCGGGAAGATGCGCAGCAGGCCGTAGCCGATGTCATCGTCCATGCCACGCACGTTGGTGTAGGTGTGGTGGCGGAAATTGTGGGTCTTGCGCCAGTTGTCGGCGGTGGCAACGATATCCCACTCGTAGGTGTTGCCATTGAGTTTGGGGTCGCCGGTCCAGTCGAACTGGCCGTGCATGACGTTGTGGCCCAGCTCCATGTTCTCCAGGATCTTCGACAGCGCCAGCAGCAGCGTGCCGGTGATCGCGGCCGGCCACAGCAGCGGCATCCAGAACAGCGGCGAGAATGCCGCCAGGAACAGCAGGCCGCGGCCACCCACGCCGAACCAGCGCACGGCGGCAGCCACCCGGCGGATGTAGCGGGTATCGGAGGCGCCGAGGCTGCCGATCACACGGTCGCGGATCGCGTCGAGTTCCTCACCGAAGGCATGCATCTCGGCTGTACTCAGGGCACGGTCGGTAGCGCGGGTCATGGCAGGCGTCCTCAGAGATCCAGGGTCAGGTCGGTAGTCGGCGCGCTCACGCAGATCCGCACCGGCTGTGCCGATTCGGACTGCAGGTCGCCGGTGCGCAGGTGGCGGGTGGCGCCACTGACGCGGTCACAGCTGCAGCTGTTGCAGATGCCCATGCGGCAGCCATGCTTGGGCTTGATGCCATGGGCTTCCAGGCTTTCCAGCAGCGAGCGGCCACGCGGCACGCTCAGCTGGCGGCCACTGCGCGCAAGCGTCAGCGACACCTCACCTTCGCTGCTGGCATCGCGCAGCGGCGCCGGCGGGGTGAAGGCTTCGGCCTGGAAGCCGGCCACCTGGTGCGCCAGACGTTCGCGCGCAGCGGCAACGAAGCCGTCTGGGCCGCAGGCCAGCACATGGCGCTGCGCCAGCGGCGTGTCATCACCGGCCACCTGCAGATCATGGGTATCGATGCGCGCGGCCGGCGCCTGACCCTCACGGGTGGTCAGCAGATGCACGCGCAGGTTCGGATGCGCCGCAGCCATCGCCTGCAGTTCATCACGAAACTGCAGGTGGGCGGCGGTGCGCTCCCAATAGAACAGGTCCACCGGTGCTGCCAGCGGGCGCTGGCAGGCGTCGCGCAACAGGCTGCGCATCGGCGTGATGCCACTGCCGGCAGCCAGCAGCAACACCGGCGCGGCGGCAGGCATATGGAATTCGCCGAAGGCGGCATCGAGGCGGAACAGTTCGCCCGGCTGCGCATGGTGGACCAGATGCTGGCTGACCCGGCCACCCTCGATCGCCTTGACGGTGATCGCCAGCTCACGCCAACCCAGTGCGGTGGGGCTGTAGCTGCGCTGCCACAGGCGTCCTTCAATCTCGACGCCCAGGGTGACGTGCTGGCCAGCGCGCATGCCGGCCCAGTGCCGGTTGGTGCGCAGGACCAGGGTCGCCGCGCCCTCCCCGGCCGGCTCACGCCGGACCAGGCGGGCCACCGGCTCGCGCAGGGTCCACAGGGGATTGAGCTGGCCCGCCCAGAAATCGAACAGCGACGGCGAGACCCAGCGGTGCGGAGAGAACAGGGACGGACGGACGACAGCGTTCATGGGTGAACTATACGGGCGCACATACACCTGTGTATACATGTGTATATTGAACCGGATTGGGTATGATTCAGCCTCGCCCCACCGGAACCCCCATGGCCGCCGCCACCGTCTTGTCGACGCCCGAAGATGCCAACAGCCCGGCCCGCCGTACGGTGAGCCGCGAGGATCTGCTGGCCGCCGCCCTGAAACTGATCGGGCCGCACCGCAGCCTGTCCACGCTCAGCCTGCGCGAAGTGGCTCGTGAGGCCGGCATCGCGCCGAACAGCTTCTACCGGCAGTTCCGCGACATGGACGAACTGGCCGTGGCGCTGATCGATGCAGCCGGCCGCTCGCTGCGCACCATCATCGGCGAGGCCCGCCAACGCGCCACCTCCACCGCCACCAGCGTGGTGCGGGTCTCGGTGGAGACCTTCATGGAGCAGCTGCGCGCCGACGACAAGCTGCTGCACGTACTGCTGCGCGAAGGCGCGGTCGGCTCGGACGACTTCAAGCACGCGGTCGAACGCGAGCTGCACTATTTCGAGGAAGAGCTGCAGCACGACCTGGTGCGCCTGGCCGCACTGGATGGCGCCGTACTGCATGCCCCGGAACTGGTGGCCAAGGCCATCACCCGGCTGGTGTTCGCGATGGGCGCCACCGCCATGGACCTGCCGCCGGAGAAGGATCCGGAACTGGTCGAACAGATCTCCACGATGATCCGCATGATCATCGTCGGCGCCCGTACCCCCGCCGCATTCCGCCGCGGCTGACGATCGGTACCCGGGGTCGGATCCCTTTCCAAAGAAAGGGCTCTGACTCCGTCTCCCTGCCCCACACGGCAATTCCATCCTTCGCATATGACCACCGGCAGAGTCGCAGCCGTTAGATGTAATGTTATAACACTCACATGATCTGACTCGGCCGGCGCTCCACTCGGAATTGCTGTGGCTTCGTTATATAGCACTTGCTATATTGATAAGCCGCTGCTTTCATATGCGTCAGCCAGGTCGCCCTCGCCGCCTTTCTTCCCCCAAGGACGACGCCCTCATGCCCGTTGCCGCCCCCCTCATCCGTCGGCTGCCCCTGGCCGCCGCCATTGCCCTGACCCTGCCGCTGCCCGCACTGGCCGCCACTCCGAAACCGACCGAGCTGGACCGCGTGCAGGTGAAGGTCAGCACTGCCACCCGCAGCGAACGCCTGCTGTCCGATGTCCCGATCCGCACCGAAGTGCTGCGCAAGGAAGACATCGCGCTGCGCGCGGCCACCGACTTCTCGCGCGCAGCCGAGCTGATCAACGGCCTGCGCGTGGAGAGCAACTGCCAGAACTGCAACACCAGCGAAGTACAGCTGCTGGGCCTGCCCGGCGCCTACAACCAGCTGTTGTTCGATGGCATTCCGCTACTGTCCACGCTGGGCAGCGTGTACGGTCTGGAACAGATCCCGGCCGGGTTCGTCGATCGCATCGAAGTGGTCAAGGGTGGTGGCTCGGCGCTGTACGGCCCGGGTGCGGTTGCCGGTGTGATCAACCTGGTTCCGCCGCTGCCGGCGCGCAGCGGTGGCCATGTGCAGGCCGGCATGGATGTCCTGAAAGGCACGCCGCAGAAGAACGCCGATGTGCGGCTGGACCTGGTGGCCAAGGAAGCAGACGCCGGCCTGTCGGTGATTGCCCAGCGCAACTGGAACAGCGGCATCGACTACAACGGTGATGGCTACACCGAGATCACCCGCAAGAACCTCAAGGTCGGCGGGCTGCAGGCCTGGTACGCGCCCACGCCGGGCACGCGGCTGCGCCTGGACCTGCAGGTGACCGATGAAACCCGCCGCGGCGGCAACCGCCTGGACCAGCCCGAGTATCTGGCCAACATCGCCGAATCGCTGGATACGAAATACCGCCGAGGCAGCGTGTCGTGGGATCAGGAAGTCAACGCCGACGTCGATTTCCGCCTGGCCTACGCCTTCGCCGACATCGATCGCGACAGTTTCTATGGCGGCCTTGGCAACGTGGTCACCGATCCGTCCGCGCCCGGCTATGACCCCTCGCAGCTGGACCGCAACGTGGCCGGCAGCGCGGCCTCGCGTTCGTGGCGCCAGTACGGCCGCACCCACAACCCGCTGCACTACATCGACAGCCAGTTGAACTGGCGGCTGGGCGCGCACACGCTGGCCTTCGGCGTGCAGTACAAGCACGAGGCGTTGCGCGACGACAACCGCACCGGTGACGGCCGGCGCCTTGCGGTGCTGGAAGACGCCACCTTCCACAACCTGGGCGCCTTCATCCAGGACGAATGGAGCCTGCGCGACAACGTCGACCTGGTGCTGGGCGCACGCGTGGACAAGAGCTCGGAGCTGGACAATGCGGTGTTCTCGCCGCGCATCGCGCTGGCCTGGCAGGCCAACCCGAACCTGAAATGGCGGGCGGGCATTGCCACCGGCTTCCGTGCACCGGAGATCTTCGTCGAGGACGTGCATGTCGACACGCTGGGTGGCGAACAGGTGCGCGTGCGCAACACCGAAGGCCTGAAGGAGGAGCGCGCGTTGACCACCCTGTTCGGCTTCGACTGGCGATCGGACCCGGCCAATCCGGTGTGGAGCTGGGATGCCACCGCCTCCTATGCACGCATCCGCGACACCTTCGCGCTGGGCGAGATCCAGCGTGGCGATGACGGACAACTGAGCCAGCTGCGCTACAACGCCTCCGGCTCGAACGTGCTGGGTGCGGAAACCAACCTCGGCTGGCAGCCCTCGCCGCAGTGGCGCCTGACCGCGGGTGCCTCGTGGTATCGCTCACGCTTCCGCGAACCGCAGCGCATCTTCGACGACACCGGCGATGGTGGCGACACCGTGATCGAAAGCCGCGACTACCTGAAGACCCCGCGCTGGACCGGCCTGGCCCAGCTCAGCTGGATGCCCGCCGAGCCCTGGGAAACCTTCGTCGCGCTGCGCCATACCGGACCGATGTCGGTGCTGAACAACCGGCTGGGCGAGCTGCACCGCACCCGCTCGTTCCTGGTCACCGATCTTGGTGCGCGCTGGCACCGGCATCTGGGCGCGCAGGCGCAGCAGGAAGTGTCGGTGGCCGCAGGCGTCAAGAACGTGTTCGATCAGCGCCAGAAGGACCTGGAAGTGGGCGCGCTGCGTGACAGCGACTATGTCTACGGGCCGCGTTTCGCGCGTTCGTGGTACGTCAACCTGCGCTATGCGTTCTGATCCACTACGAGCGCTGTTGCTGGCCTGTGCCGTGCTGCTGGCCTCACCGGCGATGGCTGCGGACCTGCACGCGCAGGTCTCGGCCTCGCTGATGCGGCCGGAGCAGCGTTCGCTGCGGCCGATGCAGTGGACGCCGCCGCCGACACTGGTGGCGCTGTACTTCGGTGCCGACTGGTGTGCACCGTGCCACGCCTTCGTACCCACGCTGCGCAGCGTCCGCGACGCGTTGCGCGAGGCCGGCGCCGATACCGAAGTGGTGTACGTCAGCCTGGATGAAAGCGAGGCCGCGCTGCGCCGCTACATGCACGCGCAGGACATGCCGTGGCCGGTGCTGGACCCACGCCGCGCCGCGCGCATGCCGGCGCTGCAGGCATTGGCCGGGCTGGCACCGCCGAATCTGGTACTGATCGATGCCGACGGCAGGGTGCTGGCCAATGGCTGGCAAGGGCGGCGTTACGAAGGGCTGCAGCCGGTGTTGAAGGAATGGGCGAAACGGGCGTGCGCGCAGCAGCAGGCCCGTTGCCCGCCCGAATTGTAGAGTCGAGCCATGCTCGACTCATTCCATCACCGCGCGAACAGCAGTCGAGCATGGCTCGACTCTACAAAAATCGGGATCGCGCGAAATGCCGCCGGGCATGGCCCGGCGCTTCCGTCACGGCGCCCCGCCCTCGGCCTTGCGCACGAACGCTTCAAACAAGGCCAGCGTCTGCTCGCTCACATGGTGCTCGATGCCCTCGGCATCACGCCGTGCGGTATCCGGATCCACCCCGAGCGCCAGCAGGAAACGCTCCACGGTCTGATGACGCTGGCGGCTGGCATGCGCCAGCGCCTCGCCTTCCGGGGTCAGGAACACGCCGCGGTACGGTCGCTGCACCACCCAGCCATCGCGGGCCAGCCGCCGCAGCATCTTCGCCACGGTGGGCTGGGCCACGCCCAGGCGGGTCGCGATGTCGACCTGGCGGGCCTCGCCGCCGTCGGCCAGCAGATCCGAGATCAGCTCGACATAGTCCTCCACCAGCTCCATCCGGTGCGCCTCGCGCACTTGCCGGAAGCTCTCGACCTGGCGCTCGGCCTCGATCAAGGGGGTGCTTTTCAGCGATGTCGAATCGTCGGTCTTGCCCACGCCTGCGCCTGTCCTTCCGGTGTAATCCGGTGTTGAACCTGAATTCTGGACCAGTAACGCGATAAAGACGATTGTTTCACATTGCTAATGACTATAGCAGGAGCTATATTCGGACCCATGAACACCCTGGCACCCCGCGACCCTTCGGCCTCCACTCCGGCCAGCCTGGGCGCGCTCAACGCCTCGGTCGCGGTGCCCGACAAGGGGCACTGGTGGTTCCGCCTGCTGGCCTTCCTCGGCCCGGGCTACATGATCTCGGTCGGCTACATGGACCCGGGCAACTGGGCCACCGACCTCGCCGGCGGTTCGCGCTTCGGCTACCTGCTGCTGTCGGTCATCCTCATCTCCAACCTGATGGCGGTGATCCTGCAGGCGCTGTCGGCGCGGCTCGGCATCGCCACCGGCATGGACCTGGCCCAGGCCTGCCGAGCGCGCTACCCGAAACCGGTGAACCTGGCGCTGTGGGCGCTGTGCGAGGCGGCGATCATCGCCTGCGACCTGGCCGAGGTGATCGGCACCGCGATCGCACTGAAACTGCTGTTCGATCTGCCACTGCTGTGGGGCGCGGTCATCACCGCCCTGGACACCCTGCTGGTGCTGCTGCTGATGAACCGCGGTTTCCGTGCGCTGGAAGCCTTCGTGATCGCGCTGCTGATGGTGATCTTCGGCTGCTTCATGGTGCAGATCGCGCTGGCCGCACCGCCGGTGATGGACGTGCTGGGCGGATTCATTCCGCGCACGCAGGTGGTAACTGATCCGCACGCCCTGTACATCGCCATCGGCATCATTGGTGCCACGGTGATGCCGCACAATCTCTATCTGCATTCGTCGATCGTGCAGACCCGCGCCTATCCGCGTACCGATGAGGGCCGTCGCAGTGCCCTGCGCTGGGCAGTGACCGACAGTACCCTCGCGCTGACCCTCGCACTCTTCATCAACGCCAGCATCCTGATCCTTGCGGCGGCGGTGTTCCATGCCAACGGCCGATTTGATGTGGAAGACATCGAACAGGCGCACCAGCTGCTGGCACCGATGCTGGGCGTGGGCGCCGCAGCGACACTGTTTGCCGTCGCCCTGCTGGCCTCCGGCCTGAATTCGACGGTGACCGCGACGCTGGCCGGGCAGATCGTGATGGAAGGCTTCCTGCACCTGCGCCTGCCGCCGTGGCTGCGTCGACTGATCACACGCGCACTGGCAATCATTCCAGTGGTGGTGGTGATCATGCTCTTCGGCGACCAGGGCGCGGTGAAGCTGTTGGTGCTGAGCCAGGTGGTGCTGTCGATGCAGCTGCCGTTCGCGATCATCCCGCTGGTGCGGATCGTGACCGACAAGGTGACGATGGGCGCGCTGGTGGCCCCGCGCTGGCTGGGCAGCATCGCCTGGGTGATCGCGCTGGTGATCGTGGTGTTGAACGTGAAACTGCTGGTGGATACCTTCAGCGGCGCATAGCGCGAAATGCCAGGGACGCCTGTGTAGAGTCGAGCCATGCTCGACTCATCGCACACCGCACGAACAGCAGCCGAGCATGCCTCGGCTCTACAAATGCAACGCGATCGCGGCCTCGATCTGCTGCGGCGACTGGAGCCCGGCCAGGCGCGTACGTTCGTCACCATCACGGAACAGCGACAGCGTCGGCGTCTGCCGCAGCCCCAACTCGCGGAAGAACGCCTCACCCAGCACTTCCAGCTGCACGCGCAGAAGGGTCGTGCCCTGCCCCGCCACGCTGTTGGCCACGCGGTGCAACGACATCTCCAGCATCCGGCACCCCGGGCACTGGTCCTTGTGAAAATCCACCAGCACCCGCGGGTGCTCGGCCAGCAGCTGCTGGAACTGCTCAGGCGTGGTGGCGTCGATGATCTGCATCGCTGTTGCTCCAGTAATGGGCCAGGACCGTATTGATCCAGGCGTCAATGGCTTCGGCATGGCGAACGCCATGCGGCATCTGTTCGATCTCCAACGGCGGATAGTCGCTGCGGAAATAGCGGATCAGCCGGTGCACGGCGCCGCAGTAGTACTCCTGCCCCCACTGCGTTTCGCCGGTGCCGAACACCGCCAGCTGCCGTGGCCGCTCGCCGCGCTCGGCAATGCTGGCCACCCACGCCTTCATCTCCGCCGGCGTGCGGCCGGCGTTGTCGGTCCAGCTGCCCAGCAGGACCAGATCGGCCTCGCCGGCGGCCAGCGGCGGCGCCTGGCGCAGGTTGTCGGCCTCGTGCCAGTGCACCGCATGACCTGCGGCGCGGCAGCGCTCGGCGACCTGCCGGCCGAGTTCGCGGGTGTTGCCGCTCAACGAGGCGACCACCACCAGGATGCTCAGCGCGGCGCTGGGCTCAGAGATCGTCGAAGCCGTTGTCGACGTTGGTCTTCTTGTAGCTTGCATTGCGCATCTCGAAGAAGTCGGTCTTGGTTTCAGTGAAGTTGTCGGCGTAGGCCTTGATCCACGGCATCACGTTGTCGGTGGTGTCGCTGTACAGGCGCTCGATGCCGAGCATGCCGGCCATCTTGTTGGCGCGGTACTTCACGTAGCGCACCATCTCGTCCACGTCGATGCCGTCGATGCCGTCCAGCACCTCCGACGACCACTGCGTCTCCAGCTCGATCGCGTGTTCGAACGATTGGTGCACGTAGGCGGTCAACTCTTTGGTCTGCAACTCCGGGTTCTCGCCGATGATGGCGCGGATCAGCTCGCTGATGAACTTGGTATGCGCCAGTTCGTCGCGGTTGATGAAGCTGATGATCTTGCCGGTGCCGTTCATGCGGTTCTGCCGCACCATGTTGTAGAAGTACGCAAACCCGGAATAGAAGTTGATGCCTTCAAGGATCGAGGACTGGATCAACGACTTGAGCAGGGTCTCGGCGGTCTTCTCGCGCATGAAGTCGTCATACGCGCCCATGATCGGTGCGTTGCGCTTGATGATGGTCGGGTGGGTGCGGGCGATCTCGAAGATGCGGTTCTGGTTCGGCAGGTCGGTGATCGAGGCCAGCACGTAGCTGTAGCTCTCGTTGTGGATCACTTCCTGCTGGCCGATGATCGCCGCGTTGGCATGCGCCGCCGGGTCGGTGATGTACTCGGCCACGTTATAGATGAAGCGCGTCTGCGGTGAATCGAGCGTGGCCAGCAGGCCGATGATCGAGTCGTACGCGTTCCTTTCGCGCGCGTTGAGCTCGCCGTACTGGCGGGCGTCCAGCTTCATGTCGACCTCGTCGGGAATCCAGAAGTTGGTCGACAGCTCCTTGTAGGCCCGATAGAACGACGGGTACGGGATGTCGTTCCAGTTGAGGATGCCACTGGTGCGGCCGTTGATGATGCCGGTGCTGCGGTTGGGATGGCGCGGTTCGAGGATCTTGATGCGGTCGAGGGGGGTTGCCATGGTCGTCTACCTTCGTATTACGTGCATTGCGGATGTAGCGCCGAGCCCATGCTCGGCTGCTCTTCGCGTCTGAGCCGAGCGCGGGCTCGGCTCTACAGGGGGCGCAGCGATCAGCTGGAGCACCATTCGCATTCGCTGATGTCGATGTCGTTGGAGCGCACGTAGTACGTGGTCTTCAGGCCTTCGCGCCAGGCGCTCAGGTGCAGTTCCAGCAGCGTGCTCGCGCGGATGGTGCTGGGCACGTACAGGTTGAAGCTGATCGACTGGTCGACATGGCGCTGGCGGCGGGCGTTCTGGCGCACGCTGGCGAACTGGTCGACCTTGTAGGCACCCTTCTCGTAGTACGGCCAGGTTTCCAGCGACAGGCCCGGCGCTGCCACCGGCCGCCGGAAGTCCTTCTTTTCCTCGTAGTAGAACGCGCTGTAGATCGGGTCGATGGAGGCGGTGGAACCGGCAATCTGCGCGGTGCTCATGTTCGGTGCCACGGCCAGCAGCCAGCCGTTGCGCAGGCCGTGCGTGGCGACCTCGTGGGCCAGGCTGTCCCATGCGGCGCCGCTGTAGTCGCGGTCACGGAAGTAACGCCCGTTGTGCCAGTCACTACCCGCGAACATCGGGTAGCTGCCCTTCTCCTTCGCCAGCTGCGCGCTGGCCTGGATGGTCAGGAAGTTGATGCGTTCGTAGAGACGGTCGGCCAATTCTTCGGCATCCGGTGATTCCCACTGGATCGCTTGCTGCGCCAGCAGGTGGTGCCAACCGAACGTGCCCAGGCCGATGGCGCGGTACTTGCGGTTGGTGATGGTGGCCTGCGGCACCGGCAGCGTGTTGAGGTCGATCACGTTGTCGAGCATGCGCACCTGGATCGGGATCAGGCGCTCCAGCACATCGGTGGCCAGCAGGTCATCCGGCGCGCTGATCGCGCGGCCGAGGTTGATCGAGGACAGGTTGCAGACCACGAAGTCACCGGCGCGGCGTGTGGTGACGATCTGGTCGCCACTGACGATCTCCTGGATCATCCGCGTCGGGCTCATGTTCTGCAGGATCTCGGTGCACAGGTTGCTGGAATAGATCATGCCCGCGTGCTTGTTCGGATTCCTCCGATTGACCTCGTCGCGGTAGAACAGGAACGGATTGCCGGTCTCCAGCTGGCTGAGCATGATCCGCTTGAACAGATCGATGGCCTTCACCGTGCGTCGGCTGATGCGCTCGTCGGCTACCAGTTCGGCATAGCGGTCGCGGAAGCTGCCTGAGCCACGCTTCTCGTCGTAGAAGTCCTGCAGGTACCAGCCCTTGGCCTGCTTCACCTCGTGCGGGTCGAACAGGTACCAGTCGGCGCGGCGTTCGACCGCCTCCATGAACAGGTCGGGCACGCACACCGAGGTGAACACATCGTGCGCGCGCAGGCGCTGGTCGCCGTTGTTCAGGCGCAGGTCCATGAACGCTTCGATGTCGCGGTGCCAGATGTCCAGGTACACCGCCACCGCGCCCTTGCGCTGGCCAAGCTGGTCGACCGACACCGCGGTGTTGTTGAGCTGCTTGATCCACGGCACCACGCCGCCGGAGGAATTGGCCACGCCACGGATAGGTGCGCCGCTGCTGCGCACGTAGCCGAGGTAGGCACCGACGCCACCGCCGTGCTTGGACACGCGGGCGATATCCGTGTTGGAGTCATAGATGCCCTGCAGGCTGTCGTCCACCGTGTCGATGAAGCAGCTGGACAGCTGCCCACCCACCTTGCCGGCATTGGCCAGGGTCGGCGTGGCGACGGTCATGTACAGGTTGGACAGCGCCCAGTACGCCTCGCCGACCAGCTGCATGCGCCGCTCGCGCGGCTTTTCCTCCTGCATCAGGTACAGCGCGATGGTCAGCCAGCGCTCCTGCGGCAGTTCATAAACCTCGCGGCTGCGGTCGCTGGCCAGATAGCGCGTGGCCAGCAGGTACAGGCCGTTGTAGGCGAACAGTCGATCGCGTTCCGGATCGATCATCTCGCCGGCCTGCTGCAATTCTTCCTTCGAGTAGCAGCGCAGGATGTCGTTGCTGTAGATGCCACGGTCAGCCAGGCTCTCCTGCAGGCCCACGTAGGAGCCGTACTTCAGGCCGACATCGTAGAAGCGGTTGCGGCTGGCGCGCTTGTACAGGCGGCGCAGGTAGATGCGCGCGGCGAACTGCTCCCACTCCGGCGCGACCAGGTCCACGCGCGACTCGGCCTCGCGGATCAGCAGATCGACCAGGTCGTCGGCGCTGATGCTGGGCTTGCGCTCGACCATCGCCTGCGCCACGCGGCGGTAGTCGCTCACATCCAGCTGCGGGAACTCGGCATGCACCGCATCGATGCTGCGCTGCAGGCGCTCGGCCTGGAACGGCAGGCGACGGTTGCCGGCCTCCTTGGTGATCCAGGTCGGCACGCGCTCGCCACCGGCGCGCAAGGCGTCGCCAGCGCCGGCCAGATCGGCCACGCGGAAGGTACTGTCGGTCATGTGGTGGAACTCCAGGCTCGCACGCGCGTGGCGGTCGATGCCGTGGCGGCCCTGCACGCGATACCGGCGCACGGGGCGGTCGGGGTGGGATGCCATAGCGCGGGAACACCAGGTCGTCGGCAATTGCCTGCGCCTGCGGCCGGTATCCGGGCCGTGGGGGCGATCTGGGTCCGCGCGATGGCGGCCGCGTCGACACGGCAAGCCTCAGGGGCGGGCCGCGGGACGTTTGCTGCATGTCCGGCGGCGGCGGCTGACCGGGAGTGACGGCCACAACATAGTGGGGATACTCGAAGCCGTCAACACAAGATGCGGTAATCAGCACATGTCGCGACGATCAGTCGCAGGATGCCGTGTTGCACCTGCGGCGCCTTGTCGACAACGCTTGCGTCCCCAGTTCGGTACAACATCCACTTTC
Organism: Stenotrophomonas veracruzanensis; assembly: GCF_032911525.1. Lineage (NCBI taxonomy): Bacteria > Pseudomonadati > Pseudomonadota > Gammaproteobacteria > Lysobacterales > Lysobacteraceae > Stenotrophomonas > Stenotrophomonas veracruzanensis. The sequence goes on along the minus strand of NZ_JAWJTI010000020.1, from coordinate 53,517 downwards.
CCCGGAACACCGTCCATGCGCGCTGCCCAGTACCCCTCCTTCGGCGACCCGGCCGACGTCCTTGCCATTGCCGATGCGCCGCTGCCCGAGCCCGGCCCCGGCGAGGTGCGCATCCGCACCGCGCTGGCCTCGATCCATAACCACGACCTGCTGACCGTGCGTGGCCTGTACGGCTACAAGCCGACGCTGCCGGCGATCGGAGGCAGTGAAGCACTGGGCGTGGTCGATGCACTCGGCGACGGTGTCGACGGCCTGCAGATCGGCCAGCGGGTCGCCGCCGCCTCGGTGCACGGCACCTGGGCCGAAGCGTTCATTGCGCCGGCACGCATGGTGATCCCGATGTCGGAGGCGATCCCGGACGAGATGGCCGCGCAGTTGATCGCGATGCCGCTGAGCGCGCTGATGCTGCTGGAGTTCCTGCACGTCGAGGCGGGCCAGTGGATCGTGCAGAACACCGCCAACGGTGCGGTGGGCAAGTCACTGGCGATGCTGGCGCGGGCGCGTGGCGTGCACGTGGCCAACCTGGTGCGCAATGCCGATGCGGTCGCACAGTTGCAGGCGCTGGGCATCGATCATGTGTTCGACACGTCGGTGGACGGCTGGAAGGATCGCGTGCGTGAGGCAACCGGCGAAGCACAGGCCGCGGCCGCGGTGGATTCCATCGGCGGCGACGCCAGCGGTGACCTGGTTGACCTGCTCGGCCACCACGGCACCCTGGTGTCGTTCGGTGTGATGAGCGGCGAACCGATGCGCATCCCCGCCGGTGGACTGATCTACAAGGAAGCCACGGTGAAGGGATTCTGGGGCAGCAAGGTCAGCCAGGCGATGGCGGTGGAAGACAAGCGCCGGCTGGTTGGCGAACTGCTGAAGCGTGCGGCGAGCGGCGAACTGACCCTGCCGGTGGAGCAGATCTTCGCACTGGACGACATCGCCCAGGCGGCGAAGGCCGGCGCCGGTTCGGGCCGTAACGGCAAGGTGCTGCTGCGGCCTTGATCGGCTGACATTGCCTTCTGTAGAGCCGAGCCATGCTCGGCTGCTTTCCGGTCAGTGTGTGGAGCGGAGCGTAGGCTCGGCTCTACAGGGGAGTGCGGACCAACGGTCCGCACCCACCGAGTGGGTCTGCTCAAACGGAGGCACCGACTTTCGTTAAGAACCTGTGATGTATAACTGAATGCGCTTTCGTCATTGGAAGGCGCATGTGCCTGCGTGCGGTACTGACGGCTCCTCCCCCGTTCGGCGTTGTCGCTTCCATGTACCGCACCACCCTGAACCTGCTTGCCGGCGCCATTGCGCTGGGCCTCACCGCCGGCGCTGCCGGCGCCGCTGAATCGGCCGATAGCGGCAAGGACAGCACCACCCTCGGCACCGTGCTGGTGACCGGCTCCAACATCAAGCGCAGCGACACTGCCGGGCCGAACCCGGTTCAGATCGTCAGCCGCGAACAGATCGAGCAGACCGGCCGCTCCACGCTCACCGACGTGCTGCGCAACCTGTCGGCCAATGCCGGCAACAGCTTCGACGAGCAGTACACCGGCAGCTTCGCCGCGGGCTCGGCGTCGATCGGCCTGCGCGGCCTGTCGCCGAAGAACACGCTGGTGCTGGTCAATGGCTACCGCGTGTCCAACTTCGGCTTCGCGCTCAACACCCAGGACACCTTCGTCGACCTCAATGCGCTGCCGATCAGCGCGGTGGAACGCATCGAAGTGCTGAAGGATGGTGCTTCGGCGGTGTACGGCTCCGACGCCATCGCCGGCGTCATCAACATCATCCTGCGAAAGAACTTCCAGGGCGTGGAAGTGGGCGGCGGCTTCGGTACCGCCACCCAGGGCGGTCTCGACGAACGCAAGGCCAGCCTGCTGGCCGGCTTCGGTGACCTCGAACAGCAGGGGTGGAACGTGCTGTTCGGGCTGGACCTGCTCAAGCGTGATCGCCTCGACGCCGACCAGCGTGCCTACACCCGCAGCGGCGATTTCCGCGACAAGCCCGGTGGCCGCCTGGCCGGCTGGTCCACTGCCGGTGGCAACTGGCTGTCCAACCCGCGCGCGCCGCAACCGTTCGCCCACTGCCCGGATGGCAGCCAGCTGCGCCCGTACAGCGATTTCGGCAGCACCCTGCCCGGCCAGGCCTGCGCCTTCAACGCGCAGCCGTTCAAGACCCTGCAGCCCGGCGCCGAGCGCCTGCAGGCGTCGTTGAGTGCAACGTACCGCTTCAATGACAATGTCGAGGCGTTCGCCGACGTGCTGTACAGCCACAACAAGGCCGACCAGATCTTCAGCGCGCCGCTGACCGTCGGCCCGGGCCTGCGTGCCTACAACCCGGCCACCGGCACCCTGATCGACGTGCCGGCGGTGCTGCCGGTCGGCCACCCGAACAACCCGGGCAGCACGCCATTGCCGTTCGAGTACACCTTCTTCGACATCGGCCCGCGCCTGAAGGACAACACCCAGGTGTTCTACCGTGCCCTGGCCGGCGTGCGCGGCAGTGGCGAGCGCTGGGACTGGGAAGTGGCGGCGCTCACTTCGCAGAGCGCGCAGCGAGAATACGTCGACAATTTCGTCAACCGCTACGCGTTCGAACAGATCCTGCGCGATGGCAGTTACAACTTCCTCAACCCGTCCGCCACGCCGGGCGCGCTGGATGCACTGCGCCTGCAGACCAAGCGGCCAGGCTGGTACAAGCTGCACTCGTTGAACCTGAAGGCCTCGACCTCGCTGTGGGAGATGCCAGCCGGTACGGTCGGCTTTGCCTGGGGTGCGGAGTTCCGCAAGGAATCACTGGATGCGCGCACCAGCGCGCAGGTGCTGTCGGGCACCGAACTGCGCCCGGCCATCAACGTGGTCAACGGCGAGCGCCAGGTCAGCGCCGCCTATGCGGAACTGAGCGTGCCGCTGCACCGCACGCTGGAGCTGCAGGTGGCCGGTCGTGGCGACCACTATGACGACTTCGGCAAGGCGTTCTCGCCGAAGGTAGCGCTGCGCTGGCAGCCGCTGGACAGCCTGCTGCTGCGTGGTTCGTTCTCGCGTGGCTTCCGTGCACCGTCGCTGCCGGAGATCGCGCCGGGCCAGACCGTCAGCTACGGCTCGGTGATCGATCCGTTGGATCCATTGCAGCCCGGTGGCAGCCGTGGCGTGACCAACATCCGCACCGGCAATCCGGACCTGAAGGCCGAACGCTCGCGCAACTTCAACGTGGGCGCGGTGTGGTCGCCCGATGGCGATACCAGCATCGGTCTGGACTGGTACCGCATCGAGCAGGACAACCTGGTCAAGCCGGACAGCGCGCAGTTCATCGTCGACAACCCGACGCTGTTCCCCGGCCGCGTGCAACGTGATGCACAGGGGCGCATCCAGTTCATCACCAACCAGTATGCCAACCAGGGTGAGCTGACTACCTCGGGCCTGGACCTGGAAGCCAACCGCACCTTCCGCACAGACGGCTGGGGCAACTTCACCGTGGCCGGCAGCTGGACCCATCTGCTCAGCTTCAAGCAGCCGCTGGTGGCCGGTCAGGCACCGTATGAAGGGGCCGGCAACAACCGCCACGGCGCACTGCCGCGCACCCGTGGCACCACGTCGCTGAACTGGGCGGTGGGCGACTGGAGCAGCACGCTGAGCCTGCAGTACGTGAGCGGCTACGACCAGCGCGTGGCCACGGCGACCAGCAACCCCGGCCTGCGTGACCGCATCAAGCCGTATCACCAACTGGACCTGTATGTGGCCTACGAAGGCATTGCCAACACTACGCTGTCGCTGTCGGTGCTGAACCTGACCGACAAGGATCCGCCGTTCGACCCGGCCGGTGGCTCCAATGGTTTCGACATCAGCCAGTACAACCTGCGCGGGCAGTTCGTTTCGCTGGGAGCGCGCTACCGGTTCTGATGCGCCAACGGGGCGGCGGTGATGCGCCGCCCCCTCCCGATAGAGTCGACTGTCAGTCGACTCGCGCGCGAAGCGCGGGCATTTCGATGTCCGCAATCAGGAGCAGTCGACTGACAGTCGAGTCTACCCATCCAGGCATCCCCGCATCACCGGCTCAGGTGCAGGAACTGCAGGTGCCGTTCGTACTGGCTGATGATGTCATTGATGATCTGCTTGCGGCTGTAGCCCACCAGGTCGTAGTCCTGGCTGCCTTCGAACAGATGCACTTCAGCGCGGTAGTAACGCTGGTTGCGCAACTGCTGTGCGGCGAACGACGGGGTCAGGTAGCCGCTCAGGATCACCCTGTACAGGAAGTCCTGCTGCTCGCCGTGATTCACCGTCAGCTCCATGTCGCCGGCCTCGAAGCGCGTGGACACGTCCCAGCCCTGGCCGCGCAGCTGTTCGGCCACCGCCTCCATCGCCGGCTTCACCGTGTCGTCCATGAAGCGGTAGACCTGGTCGCGCACCGGGAAATGCATCGCCTGGCTCAGGCGCTGGCGCCAGCCCTGGTGGTGGCGGTCGTCGCCGATCAGCGGCGATGGCCGGTACTGCAGCGCGCGCTTGCGGTGCGATTCGTCACTGAAGGCGCGGGTCAGGCCCCACATCATCAGCAACAACACCGCCGAGAACGGCAGCGACGCCAGCACCACCGCCGATTTCAGCGCATCGATGCTGCCGGCCAGCAACAGGCCGGCGGTCAGCACCGCGATCACCGTGCCCCAGAACACGCGCAGCCAGCGCGGGCCGTCATCCTCAGGCGCGCCGCCGTGCGAGGACAGCGTGGACAACACCACCGCCCCCGAATCCGCCGACGTCACGAAGAAGATGAAACTGACCAGCACCGTCACCGCAATCACCGTGCGGCTCCAGGGGTAGCCATCGAGCAGTGCATACAGCACCGTCGGTGGATCATCCACTGCCAGCTGTGCCAACTGCTGCTGGCCGTGGTGCAGCACCTGGTCCAGCGCGCTGTTGCCGAAGATCGACAACCAGGCCAGGGTGAAGCCGAGCGGGATCAGCAGCACGCCGAACACGAATTCGCGGATGGTGCGGCCACGCGAGATGCGCGCGATGAACAGGCCAACGAACGGCGCCCAGCCGATCCACCAGGCCCAATAGAACACCGTCCAGCCACCCAGCCATTCCGGTCGGCCACCATAGGCATACACATCGAAACTCTTGCCGACCACGCTGCCCAGATAGTCGCCCAGGTTCTGCATCAGCGTGCTGAGCAGGTACTGAGTGGGGCCGGCGCACAGCATGAACAGCACCAGCGCGATCGCCAGCAGCATGTTGATGTTGGCCATCCAGCGCACACCCTTCTCCACCCCGGACACAGCCACCGCCACCGCCGCGCCCATCATGCTGACCACCAGGATGATCTGCACCAGGTTGGAGTGCGGGATGTTGAACAGGTGCGACAGGCCGGCGTTGAGGTGCAGCACGCCGAAGCCCATGTCGGCACCGATGCCGAACACGGTGGCGACAATGCCCAGCGCGTCCACGGTGTAACCGATCGGCCCGTTGATGCGCTTTCCGATCAGCGGATACAGCGCCGAGCGCAGGGCCAGTGGCAGGTTGTGGCGGTAGGCGAAGTAGGCCATCGCCATCGCCGCCAGCGCGAACACGCCCCAACCATGCAGGCCCCAGTGCAGGAACAGCAGCTGCATGGCCTGGCGCGCACCAGCCTCGCCCGCGGCCGCATCGCCCTGCGGCGGTTGCAGGTAGTGGGTCAGCGGCTCGGAAACGCAGAAGAAGAACAGGGTGATGCTGATGCCGGCGGCGAACAGCATGCCGGCCCAGGAGAGGTAGCTGAACTCCGGCTCGTCATGGTCGGCGCCGAGCTTGATGCCACCGTACTTGGACAGCGCCACCCCCACCACGAACACCAGGTAGAGGGTCATCGCCAGCAGGTAGTACCAGCCGACATTGAGTGCGGCCCAGTCCTGCGCCTTGACCAGAAGGCGCCCCGCACCGAGCGGGAACAGGCTGACGAACAGCGCGAACGCCACGACAACGATCGCCGCGAAGGCGAACACAGGCCGAAGAGTGCGCACCGGGGATTGTTGCGGCTCCAGTACATCCATGGGGCGGCGTTCTCCGGTAGATCAAAGGGTTAGCCGGCCGATTCTGACTGAACCGCAGTGGACAGAGCATGAAGTTGCGGCCCGTGGTCACAGGGCCATCCCGCGATTCCGTGTTATCACGCGCGCGCTGCTGCGTGCCTGCGCCTGCCGGCACCGCGCGGGCCACGTTGATCGCGGCCCGCGCGTTTCCATCCGATCACGACATCACATGCACCGCGCACAGCTTGTTGCCATCCGGGTCGCGCAGGTAGGCCAGGAATAGCTGGCGCCCGGCCATGCTGCGGATGCCAGCGGGGTCTTCGATGGCCGTACCGCCATGGGCCACGCCAGCATCCTGCCAACCGCGCACGGCCTCGGCGCTGTCGAGGGTGAAACCAATCGTGCCGCCGTTGGCATGGCATGCGGGCTGACCGTCGGTCGGTGCGGTGACGATGAACATGCGGCCATCCTTGAAGTACACCAGCCGGCCCTTGTCATCGAAGACGCCCGGACGTGCGCCCAAGGCGCCGAACAGCGCATCGTAGAAACGACGCGCGACGTCCATGTTGTTCGTTCCAACGGTGATGTGGCTGAACATGCGGGCACTCCTTGTGAGAAGAGTGCAGTGTCGGCGAGCGCTGCAGGCATCGCAAATCCTCCGCCCGTGTCCGCTGCCAACTGCCCAGGAATTTGTCGTGCGCCGCCCGATCACCCTATAATGCGAATCATTCTCATTTATGACCGATGCCGATGGCCGTGCCCGCCACCTCCAGCGCCGCGCTGGCGGGGTTCTACCGCGAACACCATGGCTGGCTGCTGGGCTGGCTGCGCCGCCGCATCCATGACGCCGACTCCGCCGCAGACCTGACCCAGGACACCTTCCTGCGCCTGCTCAGCCGTCGCGTCGACCCGACCGGATTGCGCCTGCCGCGCGCCTATCTCAGCACCATCGCGCACGCCCTGCTGGTCAACCACTGGCAGCGCGCGGACCTGGAACGCGCCTATCTGGCCGCACTGGCCGCACAACCGGAGCCGGTGCATCCCTCGGCAGAGGAGCGCACGCAGGCGCTGCAGCTGCTGCATGCCATCGCCGACATGTTGTCCGGCCTGGCCGAGCGGCCACGGCGTGCCTTCCTGCTGGCGCGGCTGTCCGGCCTGGGCTATGCGGAGATCGGCGTGCAGCTCGGCGTGTCCGAACGCATGGTCAAGAAGTACATGGCGCACGCCATGCTGCACTGCCTGCGCCTGTCCGGCGACGCGGCGGCATGAGTGTGGCATTGGCCAGCCCGGCGCTGGAACAGGCAGCCGAATGGTTCGCGCTGCGCCAACAGGGCTGGAGCGACGGCGACCAGCAGCGCTGGCACGCCTGGCTGCAGGCCGATGCTGGTCACGCCGATGCCTGGCGACGGGTCGAGGCGGTCTGGCAATCGTTCGCCCCGCTGTCGGCACCGGCGGCAGCAACGGCGCTCGATGCCGCCGGCCATCGCCGCCGCCGCGCGCTTCGCAGTCTCGGCGGCGCACTCGGCATCGGTGCGGTCTCAATTCTCGGCCTGCACGGGCTGCAGGCGCAGCGCCACCTGCAAACGCAACGCACCGCTGCCGGGCACACCGGTCATTGGACGCTGGCCGATGGCAGCCAGTTGTGGCTCAACGCCAACAGCGAAGTGACCATCGACATCGGCAACGGCCACCGCGCCCTGCATCTGCTGCGCGGCGAGCTGCTGCTGCAGACCGGACATCACCCCGCATTCAACGGGCTGCCCCTGACCGTGCATGTCCCTGGCGCGAGTCTGCAGCCGATCGGCACCCGCTTCGCGGTCGGCCGCGAAGCGCAGGACAGCCGATTGGACGTGTTCGAAGGCGTGGTGCGCTGCCTGCCGATGTTCGGTGCGGCGCTGGATGTGCGCGCGGGAAGTGCGCTGCAGATCGGACCGATGGGGGGACTGACATCGGTGGCTGCCGATCCTCTGCGCGGCAACTGGCAGGACGGACGCCTGCAGGTGCAGGACACGCAACTGATCCGGGTGATCGACGAACTGGCCCGCCACCATGGTGGCTATCTGGGCTGTGATCCGGCGCTGTCCGCATTGAATGTCACTGCGATACTGCCGCGCCTGGACAGCCTGCAGGCCCTGAAACTGCTGGCGCGCGCCCTGCCGATCCGCATCGAGCGACGCTGGCCATGGTGGACCGTTGTGCGTCCACGTTGAAATGGCGGTTCCCTTTCTGCGCGCTCGGCGGGCACTACAAGGGAACCCATTGCGGATGTTGCCGCCCCCTTATGAAGCTTCCCTGCCCCTCCCCTCGCCCGCTGGCCATCGCGCTGTGCCTGGCCCTGACCACGCCGTGCCTGTTGCCGGCCGCCGCCCATGCACAGGATGCTGCCGCTGCCGTTCGCTGGCAGATCCCGGCCGGACCGCTCGACCAGGCCTTGACCACATTCGGCCAGCAGTCTGGCCTGTCCATCGCTGCCGATGCGCGCCTGACCCGCGGCCGCCACAGCGGTGGCGTGCAGGCCTCGCTCAACACCGAAGCCGCACTGGCGCAGCTGCTCGCTGGCACCGGCCTGGCGTTCCAGCGTGATGCCAGCGGCGTGGTGCTGCAGGCCGCCCCCGCCACCGATGCCGGCGTGCGCCAGATCGGCACCCTGCGTGTGGCCGGCCAGGCCAGCGAAGGTGCGTCGCCGTGGGGCCTGGCCGATGCCGATGCCGTTTACCGTGACAGCGGCTCGCGCGTGCATCTGGACCGCCAGCAGCTGGAACGCTTCCGCGGCCAGTCGATCGGCGACGTGTTGGCCGGCGCGGTCGGCGTGCACACCGGAGACGTGCGCAATGGTGGCGCGCTGGACGTCAACATCCGCGGCCTGCAGGGCCAGAACCGGGTGCCGGTGATCATCGATGGTGGCCAACAGGCCATCGACGTGTACCGCGGCTATGCCGGCGTGCAGCAGCGCAGCTACCTCGACCCGGACCTGATCAGTGCGATCAGCATCGAGAAAGGGCCGAGCCTGGCCGCCAATGCGGCCAGCGCGATCGGTGGCGTGGTCTACATGGAAACGCTGAAGGCCGATGACATCCTCGACGACGGCCAGGACTGGGGCCTGCGCGTGCGTGGCGGCGTGGCCGACAACAGCATCGACCGCACCCGCACCTTCAAGCAGATCGCACGTGGCAGCGACAACCGCAACAGCCTGCGCGACCCGCGCGACTGGAACGGCAGCGTGGCCTTCGCCCAGCGCGGCGAAGACTGGCAGCTGGTCGCGGCCTATGCACGGCGCCGTCAGGGCAACTACTTCGCCGGCAGCAACGGCGCGCATCGCTACGACGACCAGCATCTGTCCAGCGGCGGTACCGGCATGTCCAGCCAGGCGGTCTCGGACATGTACCACCCGGGTGATGAGGTGCTCAACACGCACACCGACAACGAATCGGTGCTGCTGAAATTCACCTGGGCACCCAACCCCGACCAGCGCCTGGAGCTGAGCCACCGCTACTTCAATTCCAGCTTCGGCGAAATCATGCCGTCGGCGATCGGCCGCGTGGGCGAGTCCAACCAGTGGGTGACCCACGTGGAAAAGGCCAACACCATGTTCCAGTTCGAGCCCGGCAAGATGCGGGTCAACGCTACCTCGCTGCGCCATCGTTACCGCCCCGAGGCGCACCCGTGGCTGGACCTGAGCAGCACGCTGTGGTTCACCACCGCCACCAGCCGCATGTTCAACAGCAACATCGCCAACACGCCGCTGTTCAAGGACGTGCCCAACGACCAGATGCCCGACACGCTGGGTGAGACCTACGGCCCCGGTCTGCAGTCGGACGTGAAGACCCGGCGCTGGGGCGTGGACAGCAGTAACGCCACGCGTTTCAGCAATGCGCTGGGCGCCTGGACGCTGCGCTATGGCGCGTCCTTGCAGCACGAAGACACCGCACCGAACTCGCCGGTGCTGCCGGTGGACTACAACAACAACCGCTACCTGCGCTCGGGCACGCGCCGCGAGGCCAGCGTGGTGGCATCGTTGCAATGGCAACCGTGGGACTGGCTGTCGCTGACTGCCGGCGGCCGCTTCATCGACTACCGCACCCACGACCGCAACCGCGTGGCCTTCGTCAGTGAATCGCGCGACCTGCGCTACACCTTCGCGCGCCTGAGCAAGGGCGGCCAGCTGCTGCCGGGCTGGTACAAGGAGTGGTACCCGGATGCACAGGGCAACTACACGTATGACTCACTGCGCGCCACACCCTATGGCGACAGCACGCTGGGCCAGGCCTACGACTTCGACGGCTTCATCCGCGACCCGCGTGGTGCCAATGGCTTCCATACCAAGCAGATCCCCACCGCCTGGGGCTACAAGCCGGCGATCCGGCGCTCCGGCCACGGCTTTGCGCCGTATGCCGAGGCGCGCTTCAACCTCGACGCGGACACGTTCTTCTACGTGAAGTATGCGCAGGGCTGGAAGATGCCCAGCCTGTTCGAGTCGACGCTGGGCAACAGCACCTCGGCCCCGGTGGCCGACCTGAAGCCGGAGAAGAACCGTTCCTGGGACATCGGCTTCAGCCTGCTCAAGCAGGACCTGTGGCGTGACGGTGATCGCCTGGCGTTCAAGGTGGCCTGGTTCAAGAACGATATCGACAACGCCATCACCCGTCGCTTCGATTCCAGCAACTGGGCCTTCTACGTCGACAACGTCGACAACTACACGGTGTCCGGTTACGAGCTGCAGTCCGGCTATGACGCCGGCATCGCCTACCTGGACCTGTCGGCCAGCTACTACCAGCGCGCACGCACCTGCGACGCGGCCACCGCCAAGCGCCTGCGCGACGACCCGTATGCAAAGTGGAGCAAGCTGGACACCACGCCGGACTGCGTGGACGGCGGCTTTGGCACCTCGTTCGTCAACGCGCAGAACCCGCCGAAGTACTCGATCCACAGCACGCTGGGCTTCCGCCTGTTCGATCGCCGCCTGGATACCGGCATCCGACGCACCTACAACAGCGGCCCCACCCATGAACTCGACAAGCCCTGGAACACCACCGGCTCGACCGGCCTGCAGAACATCTACCTGCCGACCGCCATCTACGACTTCTATGCACGCTGGCAGTTCACCCCGCGCAGCGAAGTGGAACTGGTGGTCAGCAACCTGCGCAACACCTACTACATGGACACGCTGGCGATGAGCCTGATGCCCGGCCCGGGCCGCACCACGCGGCTGAACTTCACCGCACGCTTCTAACTGCTGCAGAAACATCAGCGCCCCGGAGAGATCCTCCCCGGGGCGCTTGCCTGCGGCGGCTCACGTTCTGGCAGGTGCCAACCCTGGTTGGCTCAGCACCGGTAGGTGCCAACCTCGGTTGGCACGGCGACTGAGCACTGGTAGGTGCCAACCTTGGTTGGCACGGCGACGCGTTACTTCGCAGTACTCAGCAGCAGCACCGCAACAGTGACCAGACCGATGCCGACCCAGCCGATCGGGCGCAGGCGGTTGCCGAACAGCAGGCGGCCGCAGGTGGCGGTACCGATCACGCCGATCGCTCCCCACATTGCATAGGCGGTGGCCAGGTCCATGTAACGCACGGCCTGGCCCAGCAGGGCGAAGGCGATCCAGACCATGACGATCGCTCCAACGCCCCAGCGCCAGCGGCGGAAGCCCTCCGACTTGGCCACCATCATGTTGGCGGCGACGTCGATCAGCGCCGAACAGATCACGAAAAACAGGGCCAGGGTGTTCATCAGTGTGCCTCCCCGAGAGTTACGCAGACGATGCCGACCACCGCCAGCACCAGGCCGGCCAGCTGCTGCAGCGACAGGCTTTCACCGAAGACGGTGAGGCCGACCACGGTCAGCAGGGTCAGGCCCAGGCCTTCCCACACTGCGTAGGCCACGCCGACGGCGATGCGGCGCACCGACTGCGCCAGGAAGAAGTAGGACAGCGCCAGCGCGCCGGCCATGATCAGATAACCGGTCCAGCCGCCATCGCGGGCGGCATGGGCCATGAACGAGGTGCCGACCACTTCGGCGACGATCGCCACGGTCAGGCAGGCCCAGGCGACCAGCGCGCCACGGGCGGGGACAGTACGGGACATGTGAAGCTCCTTGCAGGGCGGGGACCGCACCGCCTTTTCAATAGATCCACGCGATGCGTGGCGGGTCCGGAGCGCCCCGCAGACAGGGGCGATGGCGACCAGTATCATCGCCTTTTACGGTGGTATCAAAATGGATTCCATCGACAGGAGCGATGGATCAATGCCCTACTCCCCTGAATCCCTGCAGGCCTTCGTGGAAGCCGCCGCGCTGGGCTCGTTTTCGGCCGCGGCACGGCGGTTGCGCAAAACGCAGTCGACGGTCAGCACCGCCATTGCCCACCTGGAGGCCGACCTGGGCGTGAGCCTGTTCGATCGCAGTGGGCGCTACCCGCAGCTGACGGAGGCCGGGCGCCAGGTACTTGGGCACGCGCAGGAGATCCTGGCCGCCGATGCGCGCCTGCAACAGTTGAGCGTGCGCCTGGCCGCACCGGTCGAGTCGCGCCTGACCGTGGTGTTTTCCGATGTCTACCAGCTCGATCCCGAGCAGCGGATCCTGCAGCGCTTCGCCGAGGTGTTCCCGGAGATCGAACTGGAATGGCTGGATGCCGAGGGCGAGGACGTACTGGAGCTGGTCGGCAGTGGTCGCGCCGTGCTGGGCCTGCTGCCCAGGCAGGAGCGCTATCCCGATGGGCTGGTCGCCCGACCGCTGGCCCACCACAGCGAACTATCGGTGTACGTGGCTCGCGAACACCCGCTGGCCCGCGCCGGACGTCGCGCCGCCGCACAACTGGCGCGGCATCGGCAGGTGCGGTTGAGTGCGGAAGTCGATCAATCCCGCTTGGTCACCGGCCTGGCCTGGACCGCCACCGACTACCTGATGGTGATGGAGATGGCCGAGGACGGCATCGGCTGGGCCGAACTGCCGCGGGCACTGGTGCAGCGCTATGACCGTGGGCGGCTGGTGGAACTGGTGCTGCCCGGCTGGCCGCGGCGCATCCACAGCGACCTGCTGTGGCGCCGCGACACGCCGCCGGGACCGGCCGCACTGTGGTGGGCCGATGCACTTGGATGAACCGAAAAAGGGGACGGAGGGGATTAAGTCGTTTGTGGCACAAACGACTTAATCCCCTCCGTCCCCTTTTTCATCAACGATGGGCGAGCGCGTAATCCAGCGCCGAGCACACCGCTGCCACCTGTGCATCGTTGCACTGCTGCGGGGTCGCCCGCGGGCTGTCCGGGTAGACCTCGGTGGTGGTGGTGTACTTCGCGCCGGTAATCCCGGCGCACAGGCCCAGCTTCACCAGCGGGTACTCGATAACGCCATGGGCCACCACCGGCGAACCGATGATCTCGCCCTTGTCGTCGGCCGGTGCGATATGGGTGACCTTCTCCACCGCCGCGATCACTGCCTGCTGGAAGGCTGGTTGCGGGTTCTCGCTGTCGTCCACCAAGTAGAAGCCATCGGGAATCAGGCCCGGCTCGAACGGCTTGCCGTCACGCGCAGCCAGCGCCGGGCGGAACTCGCTTTCATCGCTGTCGGTGGTCTCGTGCAGGTCGATGTGCAGCACGAACTGGCCCCTGTACGGCGCGATCAGTTCGATGACGGCGGTCGATTCGCGCGCTGGGCCGTCGGCGCGGAAGTTGCGGTTCGGGTCGATCGCATCGAAGTTCCAGCGGTTGATGCGCTCGAAGCCCCACGGATTCACGCACGGCGTCACCAGCAGGTTGGCCTTGCCGGCATAGTCGGCGGCGTGCTTTTCGAGGAACTCCAGCGCGCCCATCACGCCGCTGGTCTCATAGCCGTGCACGCCACCGGTGACCAGGGCAGCCGGCAGCGCCGGGTTCCAGTCGCGGCTGCGCAGGGCGAACAGGGTGTAGGTCTCGCCCGCGTAGTCGAGCTGGCCGTAGGCCACCTTGTCAAAGCGCGAAGCCAGCGCCGCGATGCGCGGCAGCACCTCTTCGTCATAGCGACGCAGGCGCTGCTGGCGGCCACGCCACGCCTCCCGCTCCGCCGCTCCCCACGGCTGGCCTGGGGTTCCGACGGGGTAGAAAGCAGCTTGGGACATGGCGGATCTCAGCGGGTCAGGAAGCAATCGCCCACTCTACCACCGGGGCATCGGCATGAACCGGAGGCGCATTCCAATAGCGAATGGAATAAGCAATAATTCTCATTTACGACCTTCCGCGACCTGCATCGATGCCCATCCACGCCCTGCAACCGGCCCGCCTGCCGTTGGCTGCCGCCCTCGCCCTGTGCCTGCTCCCGGCCACCCGTGCCTTCGCCCAGGACGGCGCCACCACGCTGGACAGCATCCAGGTGTCCGGCAGCTGGCTGGGCACCGGCCTGCATGACAGCGTCAAGAGCTTCGCCGGCGCGCGCACGGTGGTCGAGCGCCAGCGCATCGAGGCCAGCGGCGCGGCCAGCATCGGCGATGCGATGCGCCGCATCCCCGGCGTGCAGGTCACCGACAACTCCGGCACGGCCGGCAGCTCGGTCTCGCTGAACATCGGCGTGCGCGGCCTGACCGGGCGCTACTCGCCGCGCTCGACCGTACTGCTGGACGGCGTACCGCTGGCGGTGGCGCCGTATGGCCAGCCGCAGCTGTCGTTCGCGCCGACCAGCCTGTCCAACATCGAATCGATCGACGTGGTGCGCGGCGGCGGCGCGGTGCGCTACGGCCCGCAGAACGTGGGCGGCATCATCAACTTCAGCACCCGCGCCATTCCCACCGAGGCAGGCCTGCACGGCGAAGCGGGCGTGCGCTACACCGCCTACGACCATGGCGGCGGTGACAGCACCCAGTACAACGCCTTCCTCGGCGGTACCGGCGACAACGGGCTGGGCGCCGCCCTGCTCTACTCCGGCCAGGATGGCCGCGGCTGGCGACAGGGCAGCGATGACCGTTTCAACGACCTTGCGCTGAAGTTCGCCTACGCCATCGACGAACAGCAGGAGCTGCGCGCCAAACTGTCGTACTACGACGTGCGCTCGCTGACCCCGGGCGGCCTGACCCGCGCGCAGTACGAGGCCGATCCGTTCCAGAACACCCGCCCCACTGATTTCTGGAAGGGCCACCGCACCGGCATCGACCTGGGCTACACCAACACGCTGTCGGCCAACAGCGAGTTCGAGGTGCTGGCCTATTACAACGAAAGCAACCGCGCCAGCTCGCTGATCAACGCCGCCAATACCCAGCTGACCGTGCAGCCGCGCGACTACCGCGTGCTCGGCATCGAGCCGCGCTACACCCAGCGCCTGCACTGGGGCGCCAGCGTGCACGACATCACCGCCGGCTACCGCTTCCTGCGCGAGCGCGGCAACGACCGCAGCTACACCGTCACCCGCCGTACCGGCGCGGCCAGTGCCGCCACCCGCTTCGACAACGCCACCGATGCCCATGCGTTCTACATCGACGACCGCATCGCGATCGGCCAATGGCGGATCACTCCGGGCGTGCGCATGGAGTGGATCGACATGGACCGCCGCCAGACCGGGGGCACGGCGACCTTCAGCAGCCGCAACGACAAGGCCCTGCCCTCGCTCAACGTCGCCTACCTGCTGACGCCGCAGCTGACCGTGTTCGGCAACTACACCACGTCGTTCGGGCCGGTGCAGAACATCCAGCTGAACTCGCAGACCGCCCGCAATCCGCTGAACCCGGAGGTGGCAAAGACCGCCGAACTGGGCGCGCGCTGGCAGGACGGCGCACTGCGCGCGGAAGTGACCGTGTTCAAGATGCGCTTCGACAACCAGATCCTGCAGGTGCCGGGTATCACCCCGCCCACCTTCCAGAACATTGGTGCCACCGACCACAAGGGTGTGGAGAGCGCGCTGGAGTACCGCTTCGCCGAGGACAGCGCACTGGCCGGGCTGGAGCTGTACGCCAACTACACCTGGACCAAGGCGATCCAGCAGTCCGGTGACAACCGCGGCCTGGACGTGCCCTTCTACTCGCGCGACACCGACAGCGTCGGCGCCCGCTACGCCCTGGCCGGCTGGACGTTCAATGTCTCCAGCACCCACCAGAGCGGTCAGTTCTCCGATGCCGCCAACACCTGGGAAGAAACCGCCGATGCGCGCGTGGGCCGTGTGCCGGGCGTGCGCCTATGGAACGCGCAGGTGGCCTGGCAGGTGCCCGGGCTGGGTGACAGCGAGATCGCGCTGGGCGTGAACAACCTGGCCGACAAGCGCTGGTATACCCGCAACGTCGATGGCAACGCCGGCCGCATGGCAGCCGCGCCGCGCACGTTCTACGTGCAGGGCCGCTACCGCTTCTGAAGCGGTAATCGCCCGATGCAGTGACGGTGGCGATCACGGTGGCGGCGTATCATGCCGCCACCATGTCACCGTCTGCTTTGCCATCGCGCCTGCATCTGGCCTTCCAGGGCCTGCGCCTGCGACTGCGCGGCAGCGACCTCTGGTTCATTGCACTTGCGCTGCTGGTCGGCCTGATCGCCGGCTACCTGACCCTGCTGCAGTCCGGCATCGCACGCTGGCTGCAGGGCACCCTGTACGGGCTGGATGAAGGCATGCGCCTGAGCTCCCTGCCCTCGCTGACCTGGACTGCGTTGCTGGTGCTGCCGCTGGGTGGCCTGCTGGTCGGGCTGGTCAGCCTGGCCGCGACCCGGCTCAAGCGCCCCCTGCTTGACGCGGTGGAAGCCAATGCCCTGCATGGCGGCCGTATGTCGATGCGCGACAACCTTATCGTTCTGACACAGACCCTGCTGTCCAATGGTTGCGGCGCCTCGGTCGGGCTGGAGGCTTCCTATACGCAGATGGGCGCCGGCAGCGGTTCGCAGCTGGGCCGGGTGATGCGCCTGCGCCGCAATGACGTGCGCATCCTCGTCGGCGCCGGTGCCGCCGGTGCCATCGCCGCCGCCTTCGGTGCGCCCTTGGCTGGTGCGTTCTATGCCTTCGAAATCGTCATTGGCGCCTACACCCCGGCCGCACTGGCGCCGGTGGCGGTTGCCGCACTGGCCGGCGCGTTCGTGGCCGACCAGGCCGGCATCGAGGCCTACCTGCTGCCTGCCGCCTCGACCATCGACGTGCGTGCAGCGGACTACGCCATCTACGGCCTGCTCGGCTGCTGCTGCGCGATGGTCGGTATTGTCATCATGCGCTTGATCGCGTCCATCGAAGGCACGGTCAAGCGCAGTCCGCTGCCGCTGTGGGGACGGCCGGTGGTGGGCGGCCTGCTGCTGATTCCGCTGGCCCTGGCCAGCCCACAGGTGCTGTCGTCCGGACATGGCGCGCTGCACCTGGACCTGACCACGCATCTGCCGCTTATCTGGATCGGCGGCCTGCTGACCCTGAAGTGCCTGGCCTCGGGCATCTCATTGGGCTTCGGCTTCCGGGGCGGCCTGTTCTTCGCCTCGCTGTTCATGGGCACCCTGGTCGGTGCGTTGTTCGCCGGCCTGCTGGCGATGGCCACCGGCGTGCCGGTGATCGACGCCACCTCGGCCGCGCTGGCCGGCATGGCGGCGCTGGCCGCGGCGGTGGTCGGCGCGCCGATGACCATGGCCATGCTGGTGCTGGAAGGCACCCATGACTTCCTGCTGACCAGCGTGGTGATGAGCGCGGTGCTGGTGTCCAGCACACTGGTACGGCAGTGGTTCGGCTATTCGTTCTCGACCTGGCGCATGCACCTGCGCGGCGAGACCATCAAGAGTGCCCGCGACGTGGGCTGGGTGCAGAACCTCAACGCCGGTCGGCTGATGCGCAAAGGCGTGGCCACCGCCCCGGCCGATCTCGATGCCGCCGCGTTCCGCCAGCGCTTCCCGCTGGGCTCGGGCAGCCGGGTGATCCTGATCGACAGCGAGGGCCATTACGCCGGCATCGTGCAGATTCCGCGTGTCTACGGCGACGGCGTGAAGCCGGAAACCACGATCGGCGAGCTGGCCGAGAACCGGGACGTGTCGCTGTCGCCAGCCGCGGACGTGGTCAGCGTGATGCAGCGCTTCGACCAGACCCAGGCCGACGAACTGGCCGTGGTCGCCGCCGACGGCCAGGTACTGGGCGTGGTTTCCGAAGCTTTCGTACGCAAGCGCTACGCCGAGGAACTGGACAAACGCCAGCGCGAACTGATGGGCGAGCGCGTCGACGACACCGACTGACCCCGAAAAAAGGGGACGGAGGGGATTAAGTCGTTTCTGACACTTTTGAAATTCACGCATGGTGTGGATCTCTTGTCACTTCGACGCGATAGACTCCGGCCATGCGTTTCATTGAAACCTTCCAGGCCGGCCCCTTCGCCGACACCGTAGTCAGCCTGCTGGCCGCCTTCGTGCTGGGCACGCTGATCGGCGCCGAGCGCCAGTACCGGCAACGCACGGCCGGCCTGCGCACCAACGTGCTGGTGGCAGTCGGCGCCGCTGCCTTCGTCGACCTGGGCATGCGCATCGCCGGCAGCGCCGAGGCAGTGCGGGTGATCTCCTACGTGGTCTCCGGGGTCGGCTTCCTCGGCGCCGGCGTGATCATGAAGGAAGGCATGAACGTGCGCGGCCTGAACACCGCCGCCACCCTGTGGTGCTCGGCAGCGGTGGGCAGCTGCACCGGCGCGGACATGCTGGCCGAAGGCGTGCTGCTGACCGTACTGATCATCGCCGGCAATACCCTGCTGCGGCCACTGGTGAATGCAATCAACCGCATCCCGATCAACGAGGCGGCGACCGAAGCCACCTACGAAGTGCGTCTGAGCGTGGATGCCGAAGCGGTCCCGCGGGTGCGCGAGCGGTTGGTCGATGCGCTGGAGGCGGCGCAGTATCCGGTTGGTGATGTGCAGTTGGTCGAGCATGCCGATGCGCCCACCGATGTGATCGCGGTGCTGGTCAGTACCGCCGTGAGTGCCGATGAGCTGGACGTGGTGCTGGCGCGGATGGAGCATGTGCCGGGCGTGCTGCATGCCACCTGGGAAGTCAGTACCCGCGATTGAACGGGCACCAGCAACTCACCTACCCGCCATGCGCTGCTGCGCGCGCAACAATTTCTGGAATGAACCGCACTGCCGCGCATCCTGCGCTTCCGGGCAGGCCGCCGCGCGTTGCAGGTGCCGGCGCACCCGCTGCAGCTGGGTGATCTGCCGCTGCAGCACATCAGCCTGTGCCAGCAGCGCCTTGCGGTCCAGCGAGATGCATCCATGCTGCGGCGGCAGCGATGCCCCGATCTGCTGCAGTGACAGCCCGGCCGCCTGGCCAAGACCGATCAGCGCCAGCCGTTCCAGCACCTGCTCGTCGTACTGCCGGCGCAGGCCGCGACGGCCCAGGGCCTGCAACAAGCCCAATTGTTCGTAGTAACGCAGGGTCGAGGCCGGCACGCCACTGCGCTTGACCACCTCGCCGATATCCAGTTCACGCACGGGCTTGACCTCAAGTGACCTTCAAGCGCCAACCTATGGGCGACTTCCCCGCAAGGCAAGACCATGACCAGCACACCCCCCGTTGATCAGAACACCCTGTGGAACGGCCCTGGCGGCCAGATCTGGGTCGCGCAGCAGGCCATTCTCGACGGCCTGTTCCAGCCCATGGCCGACCTGCTGGTGGCCGAGCTTCCACAGACCGTCACGCAGCTGCTGGATATCGGCTGCGGTACCGGCGCCAGCCTGCTGGCCGCCGCAGCGGCTCGCCCTGCCGCGCACTGCACCGGCCTGGACATCTCCGCGCCGATGCTGGCGATGGCCCATCAGCGTGCCGAGGCGGCAGGACTGGACGCAGACTTCATCGTCGCAGACGCGCAGCAGCATCCGCTTCCCTCCACGCACTTCGACTGGATCCAGTCGCGGCTGGGCGTGATGTTCTTCGAAGATACCGGTGCGGCCTTCGCCAACCTGCACCGCGCCGCGCGGCCCGGTGCCGGCCTGCGCTTCATCGCCTGGCGCAGCGCTGACGAGAATCCATTCATGACCACGGCCGAGCGCGCGATCGGCGATGCGCTGGAGCTTCCGCCGCGTGTACCCGGTGCCCCGGGACAGTTCGCCTTCGCCGATGGCCAACGCGTGCAGCGCCTGTTGCAGGCCGCCGGCTGGAAGGATGTGGAGGTGGTTGCGGTGGACCTTCCGTGTTCGATCGCACGCGATGCGCTGCCGACCTACGTGGGACAGCTGGGCCCACTTGGCTTGGCGCTGCGCAACCTGCCCGAAGAACGGGCCACCTCGCTCCGCAACACGGCGCTGGCGGCATTCAACCCATTCATCGAGGGCGACCGTGTGCGCGTCGATGCCGCCTGCTGGCTGGTGCGCGCCCGCGCCTAGAAAAAAAGGGGACGGAGGGGATTAAGTCGTTTCCGGCACAGCCGGGGCAAGAACGACTTAATCCCCTCCGTCCCCTTTTTCTTCTACAGCGCCTCGCCAGCGTCGGCCAGGCGCGATTCGATCAGCGCATACCACTGCTGCAGCACGTCGATCAGCATGTCCAGCTCGGCATCGGTGCGCTGCGCGCGGCCGCTGCGCAGGCAGGCCTGGGCTTCCTGCAGCTGGGCCAGGAACCCGGCCACGGTATCGGCCTGCAGGATCAGCCCCGGCAGGCGCCGCCCGGGAATGCGTACCACCGCATGATTGCCGAGCTGACCGTACACACTCAGTGTGGTTTCCGTCTTCATGGAAAGAGGCAGGAATTGGGCGTTCATCGCGTGCACCATGGAAAACCTGAGCCGCCGGCAGGCGTGATCAACGGGGGAGACGTAACCACGTCCTGCCGACGGTCAGGGGGGACTCGGGATGCCGGGGCGATGCCCCGGCGCAGGAAACTCAGCGCGGCTGCGCCACCCCGGCGATCTGCACCCGCCGGTTCGGTGCCAGGCAGGCGATCAGCTCGCGACGGTTGCGCTGGTCGCACTGCACGACCGGCTCCGCTGCACCACGCCCTTCTGCACTGATGCTGGCCGCAGGCACCCCGCCCTGCACCAGTGCGCTGCGCACGGCTTCGGCGCGGCGCTGCGACAGTGTCTGGTTGTAGCTGGCACTGCCGATACGGTCGGTATACCCGGTCACCCGGATCGATTGCACCTGCGCGGCCTCGCGTACCTGCGCCAGGATGCCCTGCACCGCCTGCTGGCCTTCAGCGCTGAGTACCGCACTGTCGAAGCCGAACAACGCATCGGCGGACAATCGCAGCGGCTGCTCCGGCAACGGTGCCGGTGCCGGTGGCGCCGGTGGCCGTGGCGGTTCGATCACCGCCGCGCACGATTCCGGCTTCCAGTAGCCCCCCTGGGCGACGCCCTTGCTGTCGAAGCGCACCTGGAACTGACAGGTGAAGTACTCCGCGCCCTGTGCGGTACGGAAGTTGAACAGGTAGTTCCACTCGCGCACGCCCCACATGCCTTCATTGAAATGCGGCGTGCCCAGCAGCGTGTACAGCTGGCGCTTGGTCATGCCCGGCGCGAAGCGGCGCAGGTCGGCGACGTCAGGATAGATGCCTTCCTTCAGCGAAGCCTTGGAGGCCTCCGGGAAGTGCACGGCGGTGGCTTCGGCAGGACCCTCGGCGGCCGGCGCATGGCTGCGGCAGGCGGCCAGCAGTCCCATCCCCAGGACCAGGCCCAGCATGGCGGCCATCTGGCCGCTACGGGCGATGCGATGCTGTTTCATGTCATTCCCCCTATGGACGTTTCCGCGCTGCCGGGCCGCGGTGGCGGCCCGGCGACGGCGATCACCACTGGATACCGGCACCGACGGCCACACCGGCCTCGCCACGGCTGTTGGTCGAACCGCTGAACTTGTAGATCCAGCGGCCACCCTCTGAGACACCGGAGATACCGACCGCCACACCAGACTCGCCGTTGTAGCTGCCGGCGGCGACCGAGGCCATGCTGCGGCCCGCTTCGCTGGGCTGCGGCAGGGCTGCGGTGGCCATCGCCGAAGCGATACCGGCCGAGGCGCGGTTGTCGGTCTTGCGCAGGTCGCGCTCGAAGCCGCCCATGCGCTCGTCGGTGTAGGCCTTGGACCAGTCCAGGGTCTGCGCCATGCCCGACTTCAACTGGTCCACGTTGACTGCGTCGGTACCGGCGGTGCCGGCGGCGACGTTGCGCACCGTGGTCGGACCGCTGCTGGTGCTGCCGAGGGTGACACTGTTGTAGTTGGTGGCACCGTTGGTAGTGGTGTCATAGCGGATCGTACCCTGCTGCGAGGCCTGCAGCTGGCGCACGTTGACCGCGTCGGTGGCCTGCGAGCCGTCGGCCACGTTGACCACCTGGCGTTCGGCACCGGCGGCACCGACCGAGACCGTGTTGGCCCGGTTCGCCACCGAACCCGCACCCAGCGCCACCGAGTTGTCGGCCTGCGCCTGCGAACCATTGCCCAGCGCGGTCGAGTTGGCACCGGCTGCGGTGGAGCCTGCACCACCGGCGGCCGAGTTGGCACCACTGGCGGACGGATCGGCCAGGTTGTTGGTGTTGTTGGCGCGGAAGCTGCCCGCCACGTTGGTGATGTTCTGGATCTTCTGGTCCGTGTAGGACTTGGACTGGTCAATGGCGTAGTTCACGCCGTTCTTGAGCTGGCCGACGTTGGTCGCATCGTGGTCGTCCGAGCCATCGGCAACGTGGGTGATCTTGCGCTCGCTGCCGGTGCTGCCGACCGAGACCTCACCTGCCGAGTTGCTGGCGCCGGTCTGGCCGTAGGCACCGGTGTACCCGCTCTGTGCACCGACGCTGGCCACTGAACCGGCACCCAGCGCCACGCTGTTGCCGGCACTGCTGCTGGCACCGTTGCCGACCGCCACACTGTTGGCACCGGCTGCACTGGCCTGAGGACCCACCGCCACCGCTTCCGCGCCAGCAGCCGTTGCAGCCGCCGCCGTCGAGTTCACCGCCAGGTAGGCACTGCCACCGCCACCGTTGGTGATACGCTGGTTGAGGACCTTCAGCGAGCCGTCCACCGCAGTGAAGGCGGCAGTGACATTGTTGTAGTCGCCGCTGGTGAAGGTGCCGTCGGTGGCGATGCTGGAGATGCTGAACTTCGGCGCGGTCCACACGTTGGTGGTGCCGTTGTAGGTGGTGGTGCCACCGAAGTAGTTGGCGATGGTGCTGTTCGTACTGAACAGCTGGTCGCCGGTGATGGCATCACTGCTGCCAGCCAGGATGCTGCCGGCGGCGACGTTGGTGATCTTCACCGCGCCGGTGCCGGTACCCGTCAGCGTCACGCTGTTGAGCACGTTGCCGCTGCCATCGACGTCGTACTTCACGGCCAGCTTGTCGATCTCGCCGGTCTGGTCAGCGACGTTGGCCAGCGAGTTGCTGACGGCATCGAAAGCGGTACCGACGTCGTTGTAGCTGCCCTTGCTGACGGTGCCGTTGGCGGCAACGTTGTTGATCGAGTAGGTCGGTGCGGTCAGCACGCCACTGGCGTTGACTGCTGCGCCACCGCCGAGATGGGTGGCCACTGCCTGGTTGGCCGCGAACAGCTGGGCACCATTGATGGCCTCGCTGCTGGTGGCACTCACCTGGCCCGGGCCCAGGTTGCGCAGCGTGGTGGCGGTGCCGGTCTGGCCCAGCGTGGCGCTGGCGTAGTTGACGCTGCCATCGCCGTTGAGGTCATAGCGCAGTGCACCCTGTTCCGATGCCTGCAGCTGGCCGACGTTGACCGCATCGGTGGCGGCCGTACCCGCGGCCATGTTGGTGACCTGACGCTCGGCACCGGCGGCACCGATGGACACGCTGTTGGCACGATCGGCCAGGCTGCCGGCACCAACCGCAATGCTGTTGGCAGCGGTGGCACGGGCATTGGTGCCGACTGCAATCGAGTCGGTGCCAGTGGCCAGCGCCTCGGTACCGGTCGAGTTCACCCGCAGGTACTTGGTGCCACCGTTGCGGATGTCGGTGATCTGCGTGTTGAGGTTGACCAGCGAGCCGTCGACCGCGGCGAAGGCATCGGTAGCGTTGTCATACAGGCCCTTGGCGATGGCGCCGCCGGTGGAGATGGTGCTGATCTCGAACAGCGGCGCGGTGAAGGCACCGCTGGCCGGATCAAACGCGGCGCGGCCACCGAAGAAGCTGGCGATGGCGGCGTTGGTACCAGCCAGCTGGCCACCGTTGACCGCCTCCAGGCTGCCTGCGGTGATCGCGCCGCCGGCCAGGTTGCCGATGGTGGTGGTGCCGGTGCCGGCGCCGAGCGTGACGCGACGATAGTTCGGATTACCTGCACCATCCAGGTCGTAGGTCACCGCTGCAGCCGCCACATCGTTGATGAGGCTGATCGCGCCCTTCAGCTGGACCACGTTGACTGCATCCGTATTGGCACTACCGGCAGCAACATTGGTGATCTGGCGCTCGCCACCACCTGCGGTGCCCACCGACACTTCACCGGCGGAGACCTGCGGTGCAGTCAGGCCGTAAGCACTGTAGCTGGCCTGCGCGCCACGCAGTGCGGCCGAGCGGTAGCCCAGTGCGACCGAGTTGGCCTGGTTGGAGGTGGCTTCAGCACCGAGCAGGGTCTGGCCGTTTGCGGTACCGACGGCACTGTCGCCGACGATCACCGAATGGCCCATGCGCGCAGCGTAGTCGGCGGTCGGTACACCGGTCGGGTTGCTCGGGTCGTTGACCCCATCACCCGGGAAGGCGACGTTGGCATCGACCTTCGGCAGTTCGTGCCGTGCATTGGCACCGATCACCACTTCCTTCGAACCGTTGGCGAAGGCGCCGTCCCCCATCAGCACCTGGTAGTCCTGCGCGGCATTGACCGCCCAGCACGAGATGTCTGCAAGGGCGATATCCAGGCACTTGGCGGCCCACGCGGGCGAGTCCTTCGGCAGCAACAGGCCCAGCAGGCCACCCGGATTGCCGTTGTTGATGTTGTAGATGTAGCTGTCGGAGGTGACGCCACCGATCAGGGTCAGGTGCGAGCTGCCACCGGTAGCGGCACCGCCCAGCCCGTTGAGGGTGCTGCCGACTGGCGACAGGTTGACCACCGGCAGGCCCAGCACATTGACCGTCGAGTAGGTCTGCATCACGTTGGCGTTGCTGAGCTTGAGGTTACCGTTGCTCAGGTAGCCGTTGCCACCGAACAGGCTGGTGGTGGTCGGGCCGATCAGCTGCCCGACATTGCCGACCAGGCCGCCAGTGCCGATGATCAACCCTGCATTCGGATCGGCCGGAGCCGGCGCCTTCGGGCTGGTCGGCGGAATCGCCGAGGGCTTGGTCAGGCCGAGGCCGCTCAGTGTGCCACCGACCAGGCCACCCACGGCGCTGCCCAGATTACCAATGGTACCGTTGAGGTTGCCGTTGAGCAGGTTGCCCACGGCGCTGCCGACGCTGCCGAGCGTGTTGCCCAACAGGCCGCCCAGGCCGCCCGTGCTGCCTCCGGTAGCGCCATTGAGTACACCGCCGACGGTGCTGCCCACCGCACCCACTGTATTGTTGAGCGTGCCGCCGACAGCGCTGCCAACCGAACCGACCGTGCCGTCCAATGCACCACCCACGGTGCCGCCAACTGCACCCACCGTGCCGACCGCACCGTTGAGCGCGCCGCCGACTGCACTGCCAACCGAACCGACCGTGCCGTTCAGTGCACCACCCACGGTGCCGCCAACCGCACCCACCGTGCCAACCGCGCCGTTGAGCGCGCCGCCGACTGCGCTGCCGACCGAACCGACCGTGCCGTTGAGCGCACCACCCACGGTGCCGCCAACTGCACCAACGGCGCCATTGAGCGTGCTGCCCACTGCGCCACCTACCGTTCCAACCGTGCCGTGCAAGGCGCCGCCGACCGCACCAACCGTGTTGCCTACGGTGCCATCAAGCACGCCACCCACGGCGCCACCTGCCGCGCCGACAACGCCGCCCACCAGGCCACCGACGCCCAGCGCGCTGTTCTGCGCTGCCGCGGTCGCTTGGCCGGCCAGCTTCAGATTGCGGTCGGCCACGACTTCCTGGCCATCCGGCGCCTGCACGCGCACTTTGCCGGCAACACCGGTATCGAAGGCTGCGGCGATCGCACGATCGTGGGTCTCGCCCGGCAGCTCCTCCTTGGCCGGCAGCGTGACCGCTGCCGTCGCCTTGACCTGTCCCTGACCGTCGATCTGGTGGCCCGCCAGCTTGAGCTGCGAATCCACCTTGCCGTCAACCGACGCCTTGAGGCCGGACAGCGAGCCCGCGGACGCGCCGGCAACATCGGCGGCCGCCTTGGCACCGGTATCGATCGAGGCCACCTGGGTACCGGCCACGCCAACCCTGGCCTTCGCCTGCGCATCCGCAGCCACACCAAGCGGCCCGTGCGCAGAAGGCGCAACGTTGGCCGCCAGCGATGCATCAATCTTCGCCACATTGGACGCTGCATGACCCAGCCCGACATTGGCCCGGACATCGGCCGCCAGCGCCGGAACGGCGACCTGCTTCGGCGCAGTGTTCGCATCGAGCTTCACCTGCACCGTCGCCGGCAGCACGTCGCGCACCACAGGCAGCGAGTTCGTACTCAGTTGCAGGCCGACACGCGCATCAGCGCTGATTGCCGTTGTGCTCTGCGCCTGACGCGAGGCGGCCGCCAATGCCACTTCAGCATCAACCTTGACCGGCATCGGCTGCGCGTACTTGGCTGCGAGCGCCTGCAGGTCACGCAGGGACTGATTGGATTCGGACGCTCCTGCATGCCCGCTGGCCAGCGCACACAGCAGGGCCAGGGCCAAGGCGGTGGGCATCAGCAGGGCACTGCGCGGATCACGGGCAGCGCTGCCGCCGCTGTCGCCGGTGGCCAGTTCCGAGGCCACAACCAGAGCATTGAGCTGGCGATTCCATACACGCCGGTAGATGCGGTTCATGAGCATTTCCCCCGTAGGCGAACAACTTGAATGTCAGTGGACTTGCCGTTAGGCAGGTGACTGACATTTCAGCGTTTGCAACGGCGGCTGCGCACTTCATTCCGGCACGGCAATCGCGCATTCCGGCAAATCCACGGTCGGAATCGGCAGCCCGTTATGCAGAAGCGGCAACCATATCGGCAAGCGGATATGCAATTCCGGCAGAAACGATCGGGAAACCCTTGTAGCGCTTGGGTCAGGCCGGCTGGCCGATCTGCGCGGGCGCGCGCATCAGCGTGTCGCGCGGCAGTTCACCGAAGACCTTGCGGTAGTTATCAGCGAAACGCGACAGGTCCCACAACCCACAGCTGAGGGCAATGGCCTTGACCGAGCGACGGCTGGAATCGGCCATCGACAGGCTCCGGCAGGCTGCGCACAGGCGCAGCATGGACAGGTAACGGTTGGGCGAGGTGCCGAACAGATCCTCGAAGGCGTAGCGCAGCCCACGCTCACTGACGCCAGCCGCATCGCAGATCTCATTCATATAGATATTGCGGCGCAGATTGAGCCGCATGAAATTCTCTGCCCGCTGCGCGATCAGATAATGGGTGCGCCGTGCACGACTGCATCCAGGCCGATCGGCTGCACCGGCACCGAGCAGGGCCTGCACGTGCTCGTGCAGCAGCTTCTCGGTTTCTTCCGGTTGCAGGCTCGCCCCCTGCCCCAGTTGCACGTGCAGTTGCTGGTAATGCTGTGCAAGAGGAGTGGTTTCGCTGGCGAGATTGAACAACGACAACGCCTGGCCTGCCGGCGGCGTACTGCGAAGGCTCAACTCGGTCAGTTTTCGCTGCACCCGCGCAACCGGCACCAGCATCAGCGTCATGTGCGTACCCGGACTCAGCGTGAACTCGCTGATGCCTTCCGGCATCACCGTCAACGCCATGCCGGGGGTAAGCGGTACTCCGTGGCACCAACTCAGCGTTTCATCCGTTGCATGCAGGTAGCCCAGCATCGCCCAGTCCGGCGGCAGCATGAAACGGCCACGACAATGGAATCCACAGCTGATGCTGCAGAACAAAGCCTCTTCATGCACGCGCGAAGCGAAGGCCGCCCGGGGCCCGTTGCCATCGAGCAGAAGCAGTTCGACATCGCACACACGAAGTACGCCGCTCAGCGTCGCCAGGTCGATCGACCGCAGGCCGCTTTCGTCGCTGTCTCCTACCCCACCATCGACCATGACAGTGTCGTCCCCCCGTTTATATCCGTCGTGCGATGCGACCCCCACTGCCTGACAGGGCACGCACCCCTCATGGAATTGCTTCCATCTCCGGGGCGAGCGATGCCGCCAACAACGTGCTCGCCCCATAAAGAAACACGAATACTTGAATGCGAGTATGCCCGATAATTTACGAGGATAAACATCCCTCGCTCCCGGAACAGGATGGATACAGACGTGAACGTAAAGTTGTCGCCCACGGCACGGTTTTCGCATGCGCAGGAATCTGGAATCACATTATCTGCACGTCGATGAATCGTTTTGCCAGGGAACGGATTTTCGTCACAGAAACGGACTGAAGTTTTAAGGCCCAACGACTTTCTGCCGAATTTGCATATAGGTTCCGGTTGCAGCTGGCCGCCATTCAGGCAAAGTCGATAACACGGTGATCCGGCCATCCAGCAATGGCCTCACCCAGGGGGACTGCATGACCATGCACGTATCGCTCGATGTTTCAACCACCGGCCCTTGGCCGCGGGGTCGTCATTGCGCGAACGACGTCCCGCCTGGAAACGATCACCCTGCTTGAGCACAGCGGGTCCATCCCGCCGTGCCTCCTCCGCCAGGATGCGCGGAGGCCCACGGACGATCCCGGCGGAGCCGGGCCACCGCCCAACAGGTGTCCTGTAGCAGACAGGTTGAGGGAGACAAAGGTCATGAACGCATCGATCCGCAAGTTCCTGAAGGAAGAAGACGGCGTAACCGCCCTTGAGTACGGGTTGCTGGCCGCGGTGATTGCCGGCGTCCTGATCGCGCTGGGCAGCACGCAGATCCAGACGTTCTTCAGCACGCTCTTCGAGAATCTCACCAAGCTTGCCAACAAGGCCTCGGGCACCACGCCTGCGTAAGCCGCGTCCCAGGTTGGATCAGGGACAGCAACTGCTGACCGTCCACTGACGGACGATGGAGTGTGTGATGACACTGCTGGGATTGTTGGCCATCGGTGTGTGCCTGCGGATCGCGATCAGCGATCTGTACGCCCGTCGGGTGCCCAATGCCTGGCTGCTGTCTGCATGCGCGATCACCGTTGTCCTGCTCATCGCCGGCCAGTTCAGTGCGCCGCGCCTGCCGTGGATTTCCCACGTTGCCGGCGCGGCGCTCGGCCTGGTCGCATTGCTGCCCTTCTATGCGCTGCGCTGGATGGGCGCCGGCGATGTGAAATTTTTTTCGGCACTGGGATTGATGCTTGGCTGGCAGGCGCTGCTGCCGATCTGGATCGCGGCCAGCATCGCAGCGGGGGTACATGCAGCGGTGGTGCTGGTGTCGCGCCGGCTGGGTCCAGTACTGCCCATTGGCCTGCAGGCCCAGATGATCCGGGCGAGTTCGCAATGGCATTCACACCCGGCGCTGCGCGGGATGCAAAGCGCTCGCCAGGGACGCCAAGGCATTCCCTACGCGGCCTACCTGGCAATGGCAGCCATCGGTTGGATCCTCTTCAGTACGTACGGAGGCCTGACATGAACATCCATCGTCCAAGGCTGCAACGGGGCGTGGTCAGCATTGAATTCGCGCTGATGCTGATGCTGGGCCTGCTGCCACTACTGCTGTTCACTTTCTCCGGCGTGATGATCATGGCGGCCCAGCAGACGCTGGCAACCGCCTCGGCCGAGGGTGCTCGCGCATCGCTGCGCTACGGCACTGCCAATGAACGCCGTACAGCGGCCTGTGTTGCCGCGCGTGGTTCGATGCAGTGGCTGCTGAACTTCTCGGGTCAGCCCGTCGACTGCAGCAATGGGGGAAGCAACGCCGTCACGGTATCCGCGCAGGCGCCCTGTGCCGGCCTCGCCACGGTCCAATGCATCACCGTGACGGTCAGCTACGACTATGCCAGCCACCCCTTCCTGCCCGGCACCGCCACGCTCTACAAGTGGGTGATGAAGGCTCCCATCCGCAGCGTCGCCGTCGCCCAGCTCGACCTCGGCAGCGGCAACTGACGAACACTCAAGGAGACGGTTCCATGCTCAAGTTGACCCGCATCGCCGCCGTCGCCCTGATCGCGCTGGCCGTGCTGCTGGCCGTGGTTGCCTTGATGATCGGACGCAGGTCGGCAGCGCCTGCCTCGGTTGCCCCTGTTGCGCACAGCGAGGCCCAGGCAATCACCGTGGTCGAAGCCGTGGCGCGCCTGCCGGCCGGCGAACCGATCAGCGCCAATGGTGTGCGCCTTGCACAGCGAAGCACGCCGGTTGCCGGTGCCGCCACCAGCATGTCCGCGGTCGTCGGCAAGGTGCCGGTGCAGGATATCGCTGAAGGCACGGCGATCAGTGCCGGCAGTCTCGCACAGGGCTTCTCGCTGCAGCTGCGCGCGGGCGAACGTGCGCTGGCCGTACCGGTCGACGAGCTGGTGGGTGCCGGCAACCGCATCCTGCCGGGTGACTTCGTCGACGTGTTCCTCAACCTTCGCAATGCCCAGCCTAACGTCAACAGCCCAGGCGAAGCCGCGCAGACCCGCCTGCTGCTGTCACGCCTGAGAGTGCTCAGCTATGGCCAGCAGGACATTGCCCCAGCCAGCGATGCTGCGGTAGCCAGCAGTGAGGCCGACACCCGCAACGATCCACGCGCCGCCGACATCACCGGTAGCAGCAACCAGAGCACAGGCAGCGAGGCCACCCAGCCCGCACGCAGCGCGGTACTGGCGGTACCGGTGGCCGATGCCAACCGCCTGCTGCTGGGTGCGCAGCAGGGCAAGCTGTTCCTGGCCCTGCGCAACCCTGCCGATTCCGGCCAGCCCGATCTGGCGCTGTTCCCGCAGGCACGCGGGGTGATCGATCCACTGCGTGGCCTGGATGCAGAACAGCAACTTGCGCTGCAACGGCCAGAAAATCACGCGTTCGCCGGCATCGACGGCGATGCACTGGCCGGTCGCAGCAGCACGCCCGCCCGCAACTACCCGGAAGCGCCCGCCCGCGCACCGGCGACGCGACGCAGCGCGCCACGCGCGCCGGGTATCGAGATCATCCGCGGTGACGGCTCCGCTCCCCGTGGTTCCCTATGACTGCATCGAGCGCATCCATGACCGAACGTCGCCACTGTCCACGTCCGTCCCCCCGCCAGCGCTGGCTGGCCCTGCTGCTGGTGCTGCTGGCACCGGCGACGAGCGTGGCTGCCGACGACCTGGTACTGCAGGCACGTGAGCAGCGCCCCTGGACCCTGCCGGGCGATCTGGAGCGGGTCGCCATTGCCGATCCGGGCGTAGCCGATATCGTGATGCTGCGCGGCCAGCGCCAGGCGCTGCTGGTCGGCAAGGCTCCGGGCACGACCACGTTGCTGCTCTGGCATCGCAAGCAGACCGAGCCACAGCGCCTGCAGGTACGGGTACAGAGTGCGGTACAGGGCGCCGCCGATGCAGGGGCGAACGGGCTGGTGTTCACCCAGCAGGACAACCAGGGCCTGCTGCAGGGGAGCACCGACAGTGTGCTGTCGCACATGCAGGAGCAGAAGCCCGCTGCCATGGCGCTGGGCAAGGACGGCATGCTCGCCGATGCCTCCACCGTCAACAGCGGCGGCGTGGTCCAGGTCGAGGTCAAGGTGGTCGAGTTCAACAAGACCGCGCTGAAGCAGATCGGCATCAGCTTCCAGAACCGGAATGGCAGCTTCGCCTATGGTTTCGCGCGGCCTGGCGGCCAGCTGCCGGGCAATACCGGCATCCTGCCAGGCATGAAGGAGGGCAACTCCGGCAATGAAGCCGAGTCGCCCATCTCGTCTGCGTTCCGCCTGGTGTTCGGCTCGACCAAGGGACTGTGGAACGCCGACGTGGACCTGCTGCAGAGCAACGGCATGGCCCGCGTGCTGGCCGAACCCACCCTGGTTGCGCTGTCCGGTCAGAGCGCCAGCTTCCTGGCCGGTGGCGAGCTGCCCATCCTGGAGCCACAGGGACTTGGCACCACCACCATTACCTACAAACCATTCGGCATCGGCCTGACCGTGACCCCGACGGTGTTGTCGCCCAACCGCATCGCGCTGAAGGTGGCGCCGGAAGCCAGCGATCTGGACTACAGCAATGCCATCGCGCTCAACGGCGTGCAGATTCCCTCGATCACCACCCGCCGCGCCGACACCACGGTCGAACTCGGCGACGGCGAGAGCTTCGTGATCGGCGGCCTGGTCAGCTCGAACGTCGTCTCCAACGTCGGCAAGATCCCCCTGCTGGGCGACCTGCCGATCATCGGCTCATTCTTCCGCAACTTCGACTACAAGCGCCAGGACAAGGAGCTGGTGATCATCGTTACGCCACGGCTGGTGCAGCCGTTGGCACGCAATACCGAGCTGCCGCTGCCTGGCGACCGCGAGGCCAAGCCGAACCTCCCCGAATGGGGCGCGTGGCTGCTTGGCCCGATCAGCCAGGACCCGGTACCCGGTTTCTCGCGCTGACTCCATGATGCCTGCGATACCACGCCCATGCCCTACGCCACCGCTCAGCCGCTGCATCCGCAAGGTCCACCGATGAACCTGGTCCTGTACGGAATGGATCGCGAACTGCTGCCCCGGCTGGCGGCAAAGCTGCCGCCGACCACCACCCTGCACTGGCAGGACAGCAGTGCGCCGACCTCCGCGCAGGACCTGCAACGCGGACCGCAGAGCCTGGTGCTGCTCGATTTCCGCCCAGAGCATGCGGCCGCGTCAAGCGTGCTTGCGCAGCAGCTGCAGCAGACCGAGCCGGATCTGATGCTGGTTGCGGTCGGCGCCACCAGTCCCGGCCAGGTGGAAGGCGTGGTGATGGCCCTGCGCGTGGGACTGCGTGATGTGCTGGACCTGGACAGCGACAATACCGGCATCGAAGCAGCGCTGCGCCGGGCGCTGTCGCCACGGCCAGCCGCCGCCGCACAACATGCGCACAAGGCACGCTTGATCGTACTGCTGGGCGTCCGCGCCGGCGTCGGCACCAGTACCCTGGCCGCACACCTGTCGGTGCTGGCACAACAGACACGCGCACTCGCCCAGGGCGAAGCGCTGCACCAGGACGGCCTGCTGATGGAGCTGGCGCAGCCCTCCGGGGATCTGGCGCTGTACCTCAACCTGGACAGCCGTTTCCACTACGAAGACGCGCTGCGCAATGCCAGCCGCATCGATGCCACCCTCGCCCGCACCGCAATGGCACGCCACGATTCGGGGCTGGTGCTGCTGGACCGCGCCAGCGGCAGCGATGCGGTGCCACCGTCCGATCCCGGCGCATTGCTGCAGCGCCTGCGCGGCGTGTTTGCCAGCGTGCTGTGTGATGCCGGTGGCTGTCCGTTGCGGCAGCTGCCACCGCTGCTGCTGGACCAGGCGGACGAAATCTGGCTGGTCATCGACGCGTCGATCGCCACGCTGGTGTCGCTCGACCAGGCCCTGAAGCATCTGGCCGGTCAACGCGAGCGCGAGAAGCGCCTGCAGCTGGTGATCAACCGCCACGACGACAGCAGCGGCATGAGCCCCGAACAGATCGCGCGCCGCTTCGAAGTACCGCTGCTGGCCACGCTGCCCGAACGTCCGCGTGTGCGCCTCGCTGCCAGCCAGGGCCACCTGCTGTTGCAGGATGCACCGCGCGACCCATACCTGCGTGCCCTCGCCCCGCTCGTCTCGCGCCTGGATCCGGCCGCCTGCCCGGTCCAGGCACAGGGACTGCGGGAAAGACTCTCCCTTGCCCTGGGTGGATCGCAATGGAAGACAAGGTAACCCCGTTCCCGCATGCCGCCACCCGCCCGGTGCTGCCCGACACCGCGCCGGCGCACGTGCCGTTCGCGCAGACCGAGCAGTACCAGAAGGTGCTGTCGGCGGCGCATGAGCACTTGCTCAACAGCATCGAGGACGAGCGCATCGACATCGACTCCTGGGCACCGGACACCATCGCCCGATGGGTGCAGGTGCAGACCGTGGGATTCATCCAGGAATGGCGAATCCCGATCAACGAGGAGGAGATGCAGGTGGTTGCCGAAGGTCTGGTCAAGGAACTGACCGGCTTCGGCCCGCTCGACGACCTGCTGCACGATCCGTCCATCGAAGACATCCTGATCAATGGCTTCAGGGACGTGCATGTCTCGCAGGGCGGCCAGCTCAAGCGCGCAACCCAACGCTTCACCGACGATACCCACCTGCTGCGCATCCTGCGCCGCATCCTGGCCCCGCTCGGGCGTCGCCTGGATGACTCCAATCCGATGGTTGACGCGCGCCTGCCCAACGGCGGCCGCCTCAACGCGATCATCTCGCCGCTGGCGGTGGACGGACCGATGGTGTCCATCCGCAAGTTCCGCAAGGATCCGTTCACGCCTGACGAGCTGCTGGCCAAGGGCACCTTCGACGCACCGATGCAGGCACTGCTGAAGGCGATGGTGCTGGGCCGCTGCAACATCCTGGTCTCCGGTGGCACCAGCTCCGGCAAAACCTCCCTGCTCAATGCACTGGCCAGCTACGTGCCCCCGAATGAGCGCGTGATCACCGTCGAGGACACGGCCGAACTGTCGCTCAACCATCCGCACGTGGTGCGGCTCGAGAGCCGCATCGGCGGTGCCGAAGGCCAGGGTGCGGTCAGCATCCGCGACCTGGTCCGCAACAGCCTGCGCATGCGCCCGGACCGCATCGTGGTCGGCGAGGTACGCGGTGCCGAGGTGCTGGAAATGCTGCAGGCGATGAACACCGGCCATGACGGATCGATGGCCACCATCCATGCCAACTCGCCGCGCGACTGCCTGTACCGCATCGAGATGCTGGCCGGCTTCGCCGGCTTCCAGGGCAGCGAGGACAGCCTGCGCCGGCAGATCGCCAGCGCCATCGATTTCATCGTGCAGATCTCTCGACTGGGCAGCGGCCGTCGTGTACTGGTCTCTATCACCGAGATCACCGGCGTCAGCGACAACCTGATCACCACTCAGGAAATGTTCCGCCACGAGCTGCAGATCGACGGCAATGGCAAAGAGACCGATCGCTGGATCGGGCTGGGCTTCCATCCGCACTCGCACAAACTGGAGCCGTTCCGCCAGCAGCTGCGCGAGTCGCTGTACGGAGACTTCTGAACATGGGCACCGGCCTGCTGCTGGGCGTGTTGAGCATCATCTCGGTGCTGCTGGCGCTGGCGGTCTGGCTGTGGGGTACGGCCAGCAGCCGCGAACAACGTCAGGCATCGCTGCAGCATGCCGAGCAGCAGCTCGCACGTGGAAGTGCAGGCAGTGGCGCACCTGCCGGGCCATCCATCGCCGCTGCCAACGATCCGGCGCGAACGGCCAGCGGTGCACGCCGCGTGCTGCCGCTGGATGGCCTGCTGCAGCGTGCGGGCCTGCAGACCGGCTGGAAGCTTCCGATCATGCTGCTGGTGCCTGGACTGGTGCTTTCGGTCGTAGCGATGCTGCGGCTCGGCACCGCATGGATGTTCCCGCTGACCTTGCTGCTGTACCTGCTGGGCTGCTGGCTGTGGGTGATGCGGCGCACCTCGAAACTGCGCGCCCAGCTGCTGCATATGCTTCCCGACTTCCTGGACAACCTGGTACGGCTGACCGCACTGGGCAACAGCCTGCAGGCGGCGTTCCAGGTCGCGTCGATGCAGACCAGCGCGCCGCTGCGCGGGCTGCTGGATACCACGGTACGCTACGCGCGCAGCGGGATGGACCTGGACAGGGCGCTGGCACTGGCCGCACAGCCCTACCGGATGGACGTACTGAAAGTACTGTCGGTGGTGATCGGCGTCAGCGTGCGCATCGGTGGCCGCTCCGACCAGATCCTGCAGCGCATGGGTGATTTCATGCGCGACCTGGAACAAGCCCAGCAGGAACTGGCCGCGACCACCTCCGAGACCCGCATGTCGGCCTGGGTCCTCGGCTTGCTGCCACCGGCCTGCGCTGTGCTGATGGCGATCGCCAGCCCGGACTTCTTCCAGCCGGTGCTGCATGACCCGCTCGGCCACAAGATCCTGCTGATTGCACTGGGCCTGGAGCTTGTCGGTGGCTTCCTGCTGTATCGCCTGGCCAAGTCGCTATGAACCACCCCCGCCCCTGCGGAGACGACCGATGAGCGCCAGCGCATGGTTCGCCCTCTCCCTGCTGGTGCTGGCCGCCGGTGTCGCCCTGCTCGGTATCGGCGGCTGGGTACGCAGCCATCGTGAGCACCGCACGTCAGCCACATTGAAGACGGCCCTGCAACCGCGGGAGGACGCCCGTGACAGCGAAACAGCGCCGCAGCGCGACTCTCTGGGCTGGCTGGAGCGTTTCGGCCGGGCGCTCAGCGGCGGTCGCCTCGAGGCCGCGTTGCTGACCAATGAAGACCGGCTGCTGCTGGACCTGGCCGGCTGGAACACCCGCCGCGGCACAGCCATCTACCTCGGCCTGCGCCTGCTGCTGGCCGTGCTGGTACTGGCCCTGGTGCTGACATTCAGCAGCGTCACAGGGCTGGCCAGGATCATGGTGATCATCGGCGCGCTGGCTGCCGGCCTGCTGCTGCCCAAGTTCATCCTGTCCGCCTGGGTGAAGCGACGCAGGCGCGCCGTCGAGAACGAATTGCCCCTGCTGATCGATCTGCTGCGCCTGCTGCAGGGCGTGGGCTTCAGCATGGACCAGAGCCTGCAGACGCTGGGCGACAAGCTGCGCGATGCACTGCCGGTCCTCGGTGGCGAACTGCAGGAGGCCAACGTCGCCTACACCCACGGCCGCACCCGCGCGCAGTCGCTGCGGCGCTTGAGCGAAGTCTATGCCTACGATGACCTGACCAGCCTGATGCAGTTGATCCTGCAGGTGCACGCACATGGCGGCGCGGTGCAGGAACCGCTACGGCAGTTCAGCATCCGGCTGCGCGAACAGCGCCGTAACACCCTGAAGGAAAAGGTCGGCAAGCTCTCGGTGAAGATGACCGTGGTGATGATGCTGACCCTGCTGCCAGCGCTGATGCTGGTCCTTGCCGGCCCGGCGCTGGTCGCGCTGGCCACCACCATGTCCAAGATGGGATCGCCCTGATGCCTGCCCTGCGCACCTCCTGCCTGCTGCTTGCCCTCGCCGCCGTCGCCAGCGGCTGCGCATCCACCACGCCGAAGTACCTGCGTGCGCCCAGCCTGGCCGCACCCGAACCGGCACCGCAGGACAGCCGCAATGCCTACCTGGAGCTGATCGCGCGCATGCAGCTGCAGGGTGCCTGGTATGCCTCGCTGGCCCATGTGGATGCCTTCCGCCAACGCTACGGCGATCCACCGGCGCTGCGTCTGCTGCAGGCCGACGCGCTGCGCGAAACCGGGCAGGCCGATGCGGCCATCGCCCTGTACCGTGATCTTTCCAGCGGCCCACAGGCGGCGGCCGCCGCGCACGGCCTGGGCCTGATCGCCGCACGTCGTGATGACGATGCAGGCAGTGAACAGGCACTGGCGCGGGCCACGCAGCTGCAGCCCTTGAATACCGACTATCTGGGCGACCTCGGCTACGCACGCCTGCGTGCCGGACAGTTCGATCAGGCACGTGAGCCGCTGGCCAAGGCCTTGGAGCTGTCCCCGGGCAACGCCAAGGCCACGGCCAACCTCGCCCTGTGGGCCGTGTTGCGCGGCGACACCGCCACCGCCCAGCGCCTGGCGCAGCAGGCCAGCCTCAACGAGGACACCCTGCGCAGCATCCAGCAGCAGGCCGCACAGATCCGCACCCGCCTGCAGCAACGACAGGCATCTGCAGCAGTGGCCGCCCCCGCGCCTGCCCACACCGTCGCTGCTCCCGCGGCCAGCGCTGCACGGCTGGCCGTCGAGCCGCGTCGCGAGACCCGCGACGAGCGCGACCCTCAGCGCCTGCCGCCTTCGATGCTGGAACGCTTCAGCACCTCCGATCACCCGAACGGGAACACACCATGACCGCGACGCCCCTGACCCGAGGCCTGCTGCCTGTGCTGGCCTGCCTGTTGATTGCCGGCGTCGCGCAGGCGCAGCAACAGCCGTTGACCGGGCAGATGCTCGGCGTCAGCGGCCCCGCACCGGCCTCACGACCGTTGCAGTCCGAGCCGCTGCCCACCGTGGATCTGTCCACGCCTGCACCGCCGGCACCCGCCGCGATGCCGGCGGCGATCGCCGCCACTGATGCCACCGCGCCGGTGGTCCGTTCTGTACGCAGCCAGATCGGCGATACCACCCGTGGCCTGTTCCGCCTGCAGGCTTCGGGGCAGCAGGCCGGGCAGCGCCTGCCGATCCTTGGCGACCAGGCCACGTTGAGCTATGCCCGCTACATCAAGAGTTTCGAACACGAGATCCCGGACTTCTTTGAAGCCGATGTCGCCAAGTCCAAGGGAACATCCTCATCCGGACGCTGAGGTAGGCCATGAAACGCCCACGCCAGTTCAGTTTCAGCCGCGCACGCGGCGGCATGTCGGTCACCATGATGCTGGTCATGCTGGCGTTGCTGGCGATGCTGGGTCTGATTGAAATCGGCTATCTGTTCTGGGCCAAGCGCGATGCGCAGAAGGTTGCCGACCTGGCCGCTCTGGCCGGCGCGCAGCGACTGGAGTTGTGCACCTCGGACAACAGCGACAACAGTGCTGCCCGACAGAGCGCACTCACCCAGAACAGGTTTGCGGGGAGCCTGCAGATCCACTGCGGCAACTGGAGCGCCACACGCGCCACCGCGAACCGCTTCGTCACCACCGTCGATGCCGCCAACCCGCGCAATGCAGTACAGGTTGTCGCCGAGCGCAGCGTGCTTCCCTTCTTCGGCCAGAACACCAGCCTGCCGACCGTCAGCGCACAGGCTGTTGCCCGCCGGTCGGAGCCCACGGCAGTGTTCGCGGTGGGCTCGCAGCTGCTGCGCACCAACGGCAACTCGGTGCTGCTGTCGACACTGCGCATGATCGGCCTGGATGTCACCAATGCGACCGTGCTCTCCTATGACGGTCTGGCCCAGGCGAACATCACCCCGTCGGGCCTGCTCAAGGCGCTCAACATCCCGGTCGCCGCCAATCTCAGCGTGGCCGACTTCAACCGCCTGCTGTCGGTCAACAAGATCTCACTGGCACAGCTGGTCGATGCCACCGCCACCGTGGTCGGTCGCGATACCACCGTCGGCGTGCAGCTGCGCGCCCTGTCCGATCTGGTCGCCACCCAGTTGGACATCAACAAGCTCAACATCGTGCTGGGCAGCCAGTCCGGGGGTGGCGGTCTGTTCGCCGAGGTCGTTTCGCCGGATGGCACGGTCGGCAGCGCACTGGAAACCAAGGTCAACGTGCTCAACCTGATCAGCACCGCCATTTCCATCGCCAATGACGGCAATGGCGTTGCGGTGAAGGGGCTGGACCTGCTGGGGATCAACATCCAGGCCGGCGTGGTGGAGCCGCCCTCGATCGCCATCGGTGGCGTCGGCACGCGCGCGTACAACGCCCAGGTGCGCCTGCTGGTGGACGTGGACAGCAATAATCTGTTCGCACTTGGGCCGCTGCTGAATCTGCTCGGCACGCGCCTGCATCTGCCGCTGCATGTCGATGTCGCCAACGCGATGGGTACGCTGACCGGTATCCAGTGCGGCGCCAGTCCACCCAAGGCCACCATCCAGGTCGATTCGTCGGTGCTGCGCGCGTGTGTCGGCAATGTCGACCCGGCGCAACGCTTCTCCAAGAACAATGTCTGCGACGCCACCCTGAAGAACGAGCAGTTGCTGAAACTGCTCGGGCAACCCTTGATCAATGACAAGATCACCCTGCCCGCCCTGACCAGCTCGCAGAACCTGACGCTGGCCGCCGGCGAGACCGCATCGACCCGGATCAACCCGCTGGCAGTAGGCAACGCGGTGTCGGATCTGGTCAATGAACTGCTGCGCGTGCTGTCAGGCATGCTCAGTTCACCCAAGCA
Organism: Stenotrophomonas veracruzanensis; assembly: GCF_032911525.1. Taxonomy (NCBI): domain Bacteria; kingdom Pseudomonadati; phylum Pseudomonadota; class Gammaproteobacteria; order Lysobacterales; family Lysobacteraceae; genus Stenotrophomonas; species Stenotrophomonas veracruzanensis. The sequence goes on along the minus strand of NZ_JAWJTI010000020.1, from coordinate 13,759 downwards.
GGGCATGAGCGCCAACGACACGGCCAAGGCCCTGGCCGACCGTTATCTACTGGCGGCCTTTCCCAGTGGCGGGCGCTACAACGTCGATCAGGTCATCCCGTTGCTACGTGATGGTGACCCGGCACGGAACCTCGCGCCGCTGGGCAACTGGACGGTGAAGAATGGCGTGCCCAAGCCCTGCCTTCTGGGCCTGACCACCTGTTGGGAGGACGGTTCGGTGTGGACCGGCTACAAGACGACCGTCACCGGACAGGGGCTGGGCTTGCTCGACGGCCTGCTCGGCTCGCTGGTCGGCGGCCTGCTGATCAACCGCTGCGACAGCCTGCTCGGCAACCTGATCGACTACAACGGCTGTGTGCGCAACAACCTGGCGTCGTACATCCAGACCGCACCGGCCGGCTTCCTCGATGGTGCGGGGGGAACGGGCGTCACCAACCCCGGTGGCAGCGCCACCTGCAGTGGCCTCCTCTGTACCCTGTTGAATCCGATCCTCGCTGCGCTGAAGCCCGTCCTCAACAGCGTCGGCACCCTGCTGACCAACCTGCTGGCCAGCGTGCTGGGCCTGGAGCTGGGCCGCACCGACGTCAACGTGCAGTCGATCCAGTGCAGCGCGGCGCAGCTGGTCTACTGACCCGTGACCGGCGCCCTTGGCGGCGCCCGCGCGCATGCTAGACTCCCGGCGGGGAACCACCTTCATCTCAACCCACACTCATCCGTGGATGGTCTAGACATGCGAGAAACTTCAGGGGGCGCGGTCTTCGCCCGGCACGCGCGCGGCGCGGCACTGCTGGCCGTGGCCATGATGCTGGTGGCACCGGCGGCGATGGCTGCCCGTGGCGATCGCGAAGCAGCCGCAGAGCCGGCCGCGCGTACCGCACCGGTGGTGCGCAACACCGTTGATGAGCTCAAGCAGCTGATGGATGCGCGCCAGCTGACCGAGCTGCGCACCACCTACAACGGCAACTACGGCGCCAGCCTGCTGTTCAATGCCAACACCCTGACCTACTACGTCGCCCTGTTCCAGGAGAAGAACTTCTGGCGGGTGATCAAGACCGACGCCGTCGACAACGCCGAGCGTGTCTACCGCACCTTCGCGCAGCAGTCCGAGCAGTTGGCCCAGGTCTACATCGACACCACGCGCCTGGAAGCCGGCAAGCGCTATACCGAGCGCCTGGTGGCCTACAACGAGGAACGCCTGCGCACCCTGCAGCAGGAAATGGAACAGCAGCAGGCACAGTCGGCCCAGGTCAGCGCTGCCCTGCAGCAGGCCCAGCAGCAGGCGGTCAGCCTGAGCAGCGACGTGCAGAGCACCAACAGCCAGCTGGATTCCCTGCAGCGCCGCATCCAGATCCTGCAGGCCGAACAGGGCAACCCGGAGCTGAGCCTGCCCAAGCCGGACAGCGTGCCCTCGCCGGCACCGGCGTCGGCCAGCGACGGTCGCTGAGATCCGGCACCTGGCATCTGCTGACAACGGCGCCCTTGGGCGCCGTTGTCGCTTCTGGCGCTCCTGGATTCAGCGGCACGCGTCGTACACCGCGTCATCCAGCTGCCGCCGCTGTACGAAGTCCAGGCGTTTGGCCCTGGCGAGGACCTTCCCGCGTTGCTGCCGCGCACGCTCACAGGCGGTGGGATCCGTGCTGATGGGTATCAGCGCAGCCCGCGCACGCCCCTGCTGCACCACGCGCGCACGTCTTGGGGTCGGGCTCGCCGCCTTGGCCGCCGTCGCACCTGTTGAGGGCGGTTCCGCCGGCACCTCCCAGCGCCATTCCGCACGCCCCTGGCACGGCGTCTGCTGATAGACCGGATGCGGCCCGTCCACGCATTTGTAGACGTTGGTCTGAGCATGCGCCCCCGTGGCCAGCAGCAGGTACCACAACAAGCGCCAACACGCATTCGACATTACAGGCTCCTCGACAGGGCTGCCGCCATCCTCGATGCCGGAACGGCTTCGTGCCAGAGCGATACGCGTCACATCCAGCGCAATCCAGCACAGCCGTGCAAGTCGTCGGCCTGGCGCTGCGCTGTACTGCCGGAGGCACCGGCATGACTGCCAGCGCCTTCCCTCCCTTCCGCCAAGGAACCTGCAATGAGCAACTTCGTCACCGTCGCCGACGGCGCCCGCATCTTCTACAAGGATTGGGGTACCGGCCAGCCGATCGTGTTCGCCCACGGCTGGCCGCTGTCGTCCGATGCCTGGGACCCGCAGATGCTGTTCATGGGCCAGAACGGCTTCCGCGTGATCGCCCACGACCGTCGCAGCCACGGCCGCTCCAGCCAGACCTGGGATGGCAACAACATGGACACCTACGCCGATGACCTGGCCGCGGTGATCGAGACGCTGGACCTGAAGGACGCGATCCTGGTCGGCCATTCCACCGGCGGCGGCGAAGTGGCTCATTACATCGGCCGCCACGGCAGCAAGCGCGTGGCCAAAGCGGTGCTGGTCGGCGCCGTGCCGCCGCTGATGCTGAAGACCGATGCCAACCCGGCCGGCACCCCGTTGGAGGTCTTCGATGGCATCCGCAAGGGCACCGGTGGCGACCGTTCGCAGTTCTTCAAGGACCTGACCACGCCGTTCTTCGGTGCCAACCGCGACGGCAACACCGTTACCCAGGGCATGCGTGATGCGTTCTGGCTGCAGGGCATGCTCGGTGGCGTCAAGGGTCAGTACGACTGCGTGCACGAGTTCTCGGAAGTGGACTACACCGAGGACCTGAAGAAGATCGACGTTCCGGCTTTGGTCGTGCACGGTGATGACGACCAGATCGTGCCGTTCGATGCCTCGGCCAAGCTGTCTTCGCAGATCATCAAGGACGCCGAGTTGAAGGTGTACCCCGGTGCGCCGCACGGCCTGACCATCACCCACGCCGACCAGTTCAACGCCGACCTGCTGGCGTTCGCACGCAGTTGATGTGCCGCGGGGGCACCGTAATGGTGCCGCCGCTCCTTCGGTCGCAGAAAGGGGACGGAGGGGATTAAGTCGTTTGTGCACAAACGACTTAATCCCCTCCGTCCCCTTTTTTTCAGATATCACTGTGGTGGTGCGGGACCCCGGTCTTCGGCAGCGGGTCATGCCCACCCACGAAGTGGCGTACCACCGGTGCACGCTCACCGCGATGCAGTTCCCGCAGCACTTCCTGGATCGCCTTGTCATCGGCGGTGATGCGCTCGTGCTGGCGCAGGTGCTCCAGCCACGACGGGGTCACGAAATACTCCAGGTGGATGCCGGGGCTGGCCACATCCTCGACCACACCCCAGACCACCGCGCCATCGCGGCGACGGATCGCGCCCAACGCGCGCATCTGCGTCTGGAACGCGGCGCGATCAGCATCATCGATGCGGTACTCGAGGGTGACCAGTACCGGGCCGCGATCGTTCGACACCGGCACCGACAGCTCGGGTGCCGGCCAGTGCCCGGCCGGGCTCAGGTTCAGGTCTTCGGTACCGGCGATGCGCACGCGCCATACCAGCAGCCCGCCGATCACCGCACCTGCGGCAGCCACCAGCAGCGCCAGTTCCGGCGAGGTACGCTGTGCCAGCGCGCCCCAGCTCAGGCCACCGGCCGCCATGCCGGCGGAGAACACCATGATGTACAGCGCCAGCGCACGCGCGCGTACCCAGGCAGGCACTGCTGTCTGCGCCGCAATCTGCAGCGACGACAGCACGGTGATCCAGGCAAAACCGTTGATCAGCATCACCAATGGCAGCACGTACCAGCTGCGGGTCAGTGCCAGCCCGACCAGGCTCAGCGCCAGTGACAGCGTGGCCAGCAGCACCAGCAGGTCGCGATCCAATTGCGCGCGCAGCTTCGGCAGCAGCAAGGCCCCGCCCACTGCACCGATACCGATGCAGCCCAGCAGCATGCCGTACTGCCCCGCCCCGCCGTGCATCTGGCCGCGCACCACCACCGGCAGCAGTGCATTCATCGCCGCAGCAAAGAAGAAGAAGCCCACCGACTTGATCAGCACCGCCTGCAGCCGCCCGGCGCGGCTGGCGTAGCGCAGGCCCGCCTTCAACCCGGCACCGAAGCCTTCCGGCGGCAGACTCGACTGCTTCGGGTCACGCTTCCAACCCCACACCACGAACAACATCGCGGCGAAGGTGATGGCGTTGAAGCCGAACGCCCAGACCGCACCGAGCTGGGCGACGATCACGCCGCCGATGGCCGGGCCGATTGAGCGCGCGATGTTGATGCCGATCGAGTTCAGCGCCACCGCTGAGGCCAGCATCGGCTGCGGCACCAGTTCGGACACGATTGCGGCCTGTGCCGGCATCGCCATCGCCGCACCGCAACCCATGCAGAAGGTCAGCAGCACCAGCAGCTGCGGGGTCAGCAGGTCCATCGCGGTCAGCGTCGCCATCACGGCGGCGACCAGCAGCATCCAGCCCTGGGTCGCCAACAGGTACCTGCGGCGATCGACGATGTCGGCCAGCGTTCCGGCGGCCAGTGCCAGCAGCACGATCGGCACGGTGGTGGCCGACTGCACCAGGGCCACCATCAACGGTGAGCCGGTACGTTCGGCCATCACCCAGGCGGCGGCCACGTCATTGACCCAGGTGCCGATGTTACTGGCCAGGATTGCCAGCCAGATCGAACGGAACATCTGGATCTTCAGCGGGGACCAGGCACCTGCGGCCTGTGCGGGGGGTTGCGACGCGGTTGCGTTCACCATTGCCATGCTCCAACGATCGAGGCGAACAGCGTGTCCTGGCCGCCGGCCTGCTTCAGCGCAGGACCCGCATCGACCCAGGCCAGCTGCAGCTGCCATTGCCAGTGTTCGCTGGCCTGCCAGCGGGTTTCGGATTTGTACTGATTACCAATGCGGCGCGCGCCATCGGCGCTGCCCGGCAACGCCACCAGCGGTGCCGGCGTGGTGTAGACCGCATCGGCACGCCGATGCTTCCAGGCCATCTGTACGCCCAGCTCCGTCGTCACTGCGTCGTGCAGGCGCAGGGTCAGGGTGGGCTGGAGGTCCATCAGGTTGGCCGGGGCCAGCAGGCTGGCCTCGCTGAAGTAGGCCGATTTCGGGAACAGCGCATTGAAGGTTCCCAGGCGGCCATCTCGCGGATTGCCATCGCCACTGGCGATGTCCGCCTTCAGCCCCAACCGCGGTTGCAACGGCAGGTCCGTCCAGCGCCACCCCGTATCGGTGGCCAGCGTCCAGGCGCGGATATCGAGCGTGCCGCTGGCCGTTCGCAGTTCACCGCCCTGCGCCACCAGCTCGCTGTTCCAGTCCAGTGCACCGGCCTGGCCGAACCAGCGCGCGCCCACGGTCTGCCGCCGCTCGATGCCGGAACCTGCCGCGAAGCGTGCGCCTTCGCGGCGGTAGTCCAGCAGATACAGATCCCACTGTCCCACGGCCTGCCCGCGTGCCGTGGTGGCATAGGCACCCCACAGGTGGGCACCGTGTTCCCCTCGATCATCAAAGGCACCCGGCCGGTTCTCCACCGGCCGCAGTGCCATCAGATCGAGCGTGCCGAGGCGGCCCTTCCAGCCCAGGCGCGCACCGTCGAAGGCCAGGCGGATGTTCGGCCCATCGCGCACCGACAACAGCCGCGAGCTTCCGTAGCCGGCTTCCTGCCGACCGAGTTGCAGGTGGAAGCCGCTGCGCTGCCAGCGCCAGTACGCCTGCTGCACATCCAGCGCGCCGCGGTCGGTGCGGCCGGCTCCACCTGCCTTGCCATTCTCGGCATGCACGCCCAGCTGCAGCTTTGCCTGCCAGTTGTCCTCCGCATAGATTGCCGAGGCCAGCGCACGCAGCAGGCCGTAGCCATCTTCACTGCTGCCGATGCCGAACCGGGCCGGATCGTAGTACAGGCCACGCAGGCGCAGCGAGGCGTCCAGTTGCAGCTGGCCGTTGCCAGCATCACTGCAGCGGCCCCCCTCGCAGGCCAGCGCAAGCGAGGGCGCGGCCAGCAGCGCCAGGCTCAGAATGCGAAGCACGAGCATCCCATCGCGCCCCAGAAAGCGGTCAGGTCATCGGTGGGCGCCGCATGCCGTGCGGCATGACCGTGAGCGCCGTGCGTACTGCAGGCCACGCCGTGATGGTGGCGATGGGCGGCGGCCAACCCGGTGGCGGCACCGCCGACGTGGTAACCACCGAACCGGTTGACCGGCGACCAGTCCGGCATCGCCGGCGGCAGCTGCGGCGCGAGCCCGGCGTAGTCGCCGTCGGCGTGCACGATGCGGCCGCCGACGACGGTCAGCAGGCTGGTGATGTCGGCAATCTGCGCGTCAGCCACACGGAAGAAGTCGGCCGAGAGCAGGATGAAGTCGGCCAGCTGGCCGGCCTTCAGCGTGCCCTTCACCGCTTCGTCGCCGGAGAACCAGGCGCTGCCCTGGGTCCACAGGCGCAGCGCCTGCTCGCGTTCGAGCAGGTTCTCATCGCCATACAGGGCAAGCCCGCCCACGGTGCGCCCGGTCACCAGCCAGGACAATGCCACCCAGGGGTTGTAGCTGGCTACGCGGGTGGCGTCGGTACCGGCACCGACCGGCACGCCTTCGGCCAGCATGCGTTTGACCGGCGGCGTATGCCGCGCGGCCTGCACGCCATAGCGCTCGACGAAAGCCTCGCCCTGGTAGGCCATGCGGTGTTGTACGGCGATGCCACCACCCAGCGCGCGGATACGTTCGATGTTGCGCGGGGTGATGGTTTCGGCGTGGTCGATGAACCAGTGCAGGCCATCGAACGGCACCTCGCGGTTGACCTGTTCGTAGACATCGAGGATGCGGGTGATGCTCTCGTCATACGTTGCGTGGATGCGAAACGGCCAGCGCTTCTCCACCAGCAGCTTCACCACGTCATGCAGTTCGGGCTCAAGCTCCGGCGGCAGCTCCGGACGTGGCTCGTTGAACAGTTCGAAATCGGCCGCCGAGAACACCAGCATCTCGCCGGCACCGTTGTGGCGCAGCAGGTCGTCGCCCTGGCGCGGCTGCAGGATCTCGCTCCAGCCACGGAAGTCATCCACCTCCTTGCCCTTGTTCTGGGTGAACAGGTTGTAGGCGATGCGCACTGTCAGCTGGTCATCGCGGTGCAGCTGCTCGATGACCTGGTAGTCCTCGGGGTAGTTCTGGAAGCCGCCGCCAGCGTCGATCACCGAGGTGATGCCGAGCCGGTTCAGTTCGCGCATGAAGTGGCGCGTCGAGTTGGCCTGGTACTCGATCGGCAGGCGTGGGCCCTTGGCCAGCGTGGCATACAGGATCAGCGCATTGGGCTTGGCCAGCAGCAGCCCGGTGGGGTTGCCCAGCGAGTCACGCACGATCTGCCCGCCCGGCGGATCCGGCGTATCCTTGCTGTAGCCGCACGCGCGCAGCGCGGCACGGTTGAGCAGCGCGCGGTCGTACAGGTGCAGCAGGAACACCGGCGTATCCGGCGCGATGTCGTTGAGCTCCTGCAGCGTCGGCAGGCGCTTCTCGTTGAACTGGGCGGCGGTGAAGCCACCGACCACGCGCACCCACTGCGGTGCGGGCGTGCGGTCGACCTGGGCCTTCAGCATGTCCAGGGCGTCACCCAGCGAACGCAGCCCGTCCCATCGCAGCTCCAGGTTGTAGTTCAGGCCACCACGGATCAGGTGGGTATGGCTGTCGTTGAGGCCGGGCAGCAGGCGCCTGCCCTGCGCGTCGATCAGGGTCGCTTCATTGCCCCAGCCGCGCATGATCTCCTCGTCGCTGCCAATGGCAACGATGCGCCCTTCCTGCACAGCCAGCGCCTGCGCATGCGGCTGCTGCGGGTCGAGGGTGGTGATGCGGGCATTGCGGATGACCAGCGTGCTCATGCGACGCTCCTTGGAAGTGGAATCGAGTGCGGCAGCGGCGCGGCCGGCCAGGCCGAGCGCAACAGCGGCACCACTGGCCAGCACCACGTTGCGGCGGCCGTGGTCGAGGGGATCGTGACTCATGCGAAATCTCCCGGAAAGCGTTGGCCGTCCAGCGCCCAGGCACCCGGCCCGGCCAGTGCGAGGGCCAGCAGCACCGTGGTCCACATCAACGGGTACTCGCTGCCGCCGCGCATCCAGAACCAGCCCTTGGGCAGGGCCAACAGGACGGTGAAGCCGATGAAGGCGGCCGCCGCAAGTGCGGCGATACGGGTCTGCCATCCCAGCAGCACGGCCAGCCCGGACAGCACCTGCAGCAAGGCCAGCAACAGCGGCAGCGGTGCTACTTCTGGCAGCCCGAAGGCACGCAGCTCGGTAGCGAAGCCGGACAGCCCAGGTCCACCAAACCAGCCGAACAGCTTGCCCAGCGCGTGCGGCAGCAGGAAGCCTCCTGCCGCCACGCGCAGCATCAGCAGGGCCAGGTCGAGGCCATGGCTGGCCACCATACTCAGTGCCCGCCTTCCTGCGCGCCGAACATGCGCTTGGCGTACTGGATGCCGATGCCGTAGCCGCCGGCGTGGTCGCGGGCAATGCCGGTGGTCAGGTCGTAGGTTTCCCCGCGTGCCCAGTCGCGCTGCAGTTCGAGCAGGTACTGCACGCTGGTCATCGGCACTGCGCCGGCCTGCACCATGCGGGTGATCGCCCGCTCATGCGCTTCTTCGCTGACATCGCCGCAGGCATCGGTGATCACGTAGACCTCGAAACCCTGCGCCAACGCCGACAGCGCCGGCCCGACAATGCAGACGCTGGTCCACAAGCCCGCAACAACCAGGCGGCGCTTGCCGATGCGGTTGATCTCATCGATCACCGGCTGGTCTTCCCAGGTATTCATCGAGGTGCGGTCGAACACCGTCTGGCCCGGGAAGATCTGCGGCAGTTCCGGGAACATCGGACCGGAGAACGACGTTTCGGCGACCGTGGTCAGCACCACCGGCACGTTGAAGCCCTTGGCACCCTTGCTGATCAGCGACACGTTGTTGCGCAGCGCGGAGATGTCGATGGTGTGGGTCGCAAACGCCATCTGCGACTGGAAGTCGATCAGCACCAGGGCGTGGTCGGTCGGCGACAGCAGCGCCGGGGCGGGAGTGGCGGTAGCAAGGCTCATGGGTGGACTCCGTTGGAAACACGATCAAGGGGATGCAACAGGGCGGCATCGCCGGCAACGTATTGGCCGGGGCTGCAGCCGGTCTCCGCGCGGAAGCTGCGGACGAAATGGCTCTGGTCGAAGAAGCCCAGCTGCTGTGCCAGGCGGGACATCGGCAGCTGCGCGTCTGGCAGCAGCTGGCGTGCACGTTCGATGCGCCGCCGGCGCACATAGCGCAACGGGCTGGCACCGGTACCGGTACGGAACAGACGCACCAGATGGAAGCGGCTGACGCAGGCGGCCGCTGCCAGCTCGGTCACCCGCAGCGGCTGCGACAGGTGCTCATCGACATAGCGCAGGGCGCGCTGCAACGCGGCGGCCTGCTGCGGTGCCAGTGATGCGGCGGGCGGATCAGGCGGAAAAATGGTGGCCATGCGGGACGCCGCGAGGGGGTGGCCCATGGTGCGTGGCGCCTGCGCGATGCCCTACCCCCGTCGGTCGAGGCCAGCACCTACCCGAATGGGGGAGGCCGACGGCCGAGCAGGCGGCGCCCAAACAAGCGTGCATCCAGTGAATAGGCGCCAGGGCCCAGCATCAACAGCGCCAACGGCAGCACCACCTGCGGCCACGGCGCCTGCTGCGCGAACATGCCCACGGCCGCCATCAGCGCCGCCAGTGGCGTCAACACGCCCAGCATGAGCATCGGTACTGCCAGCAGGCACATCGCCGACCACCCGCCCGCATGCATGCCAGACGTGTACAGCGCGGTGGCCAGGCATAGCCGCAGCCACAGCAGACCGAGGCCCGGACCGCGATCAGGGAACATCACGAACAGCCGTTGCATGGCGGGGCTCCAGAGGACATGCCGGCGTGATAGCCGACGTCGGCGCACGCCGCCTACCCCGTTCGGGTCACCCTGGGTTGCCCCACACCTGCCAGAATGCGCGCCATGCGTGGCCGCCCCTTCCCGTTCCTGTGTCGCTTGCCGACGCTGCTGACGTGCCTGCTGCTGTTGACCGCCCTGCCCGCCCTTGCCGTGCAGCGCCCGCCGGTGAGCGGCGGACTGCCCGATTACGAGCACACCGCCTGGCGCGTCGGCCAGGGTGCGCCCGGCGACATCTGGGACATTGTCCAGGACCGCGACGGTCTGTTGTGGCTGGCCACGGGCTCGGGCCTGTACCGCTTCGATGGCCGTCGTTTCGAACGGCAGGCGGCGCCCGTCGGCAGCCAGTTCCCGTCCACCAACATGGTCACGCTGGCACCGGGCCGCGATGGTGCTCTGTGGATCGGCTACTTCCAGGCGGGCATCAGCCGGTTCGCACAGGGACAGCTGCACAGCTACGGCCGCGAGCAAGGGGTGCCTGTCGGCGTGGTCCCGCGCTTCAGCCAGGATCGCCTGGGCCAGCTGTGGGCGGCGATCAACGGCGGGCTGCGCCGCTTTGACGGACAGCGCTGGCAGCCACTGCCGGCCAGTGCCGGGCTGCCGGAGCGCCGCGTGCAGTGGGTGCTGCACGACAGCCGGGACACCTTCTGGGTCCTGGCCGACCTCAAGGTCTGGATGCGTGCAGCCGGCCAGACCGCCTTCCAGGACACCGGCATCGCCGTCTCGCAGATGGCGACGCTGGCCGAAAGCCCGCAGGGCGAAGTGTGGCTGGCCGATCGGGTGCGCGGCACCTCGCCGCTGGCCAACGCGCAGGGTCTGTTGGCGGCCAGCGAACGCGAAGCGCGGCGTCTTCCGGAGCTGGTCGCCGCGCGTCTGCAGTTCACTGCCGATGGCGCGCTGTGGGCCACGATGAGCCCGCACGGCGGCGTCGCCCGCATCACCTTCGATGGCACCCGGGCCGTGCGTATGGAGCGCTTCGATTCACCGCATGGCCTGACCGCCACCTCGGCAGTTCCAATCATCGTCGATCGCGAAGGCAATCTCTGGGTTGGCACCAATCTCGGCCTCAACCGCTTCCGCGCACGCAGCGTGCACACCCTGGCGGTGGGCCCGAGCGATCCCTACCGCTCGCTGGTGCGGGCCAGCGATGGCCGCGTATATGGCTATGGCGAAGACCTCAAGCCCTACGATCTGCGGCGCACCCTGCTGGATGGCAGCGCCACGCAGCTGCAGGCCGCCGCGCGCCAGGCACCCACGCCGATCTGGCAGTTCGACTGGGTCAATCTTGCGCGCACAGTAGCCGGCCACACCTCGTTGATCCCGCTGCCGCCGCCGTTCACCGGGCAACCGCTGCATGCGCTGCTGTTCCCCGACGACGAGCAGGCCTGGGTGTGTACGGGTGAGCGTGGCGTCCTGCACTACCTGCATGGGCAGTGGCAGCGCGAGGTTCGCCTGCCCGAGCAGGCCTGCTCATCGCTGGCGCTGGATGCCCATGGCCAGCTGCTGCTTGGCTATGCCGACGGCCGCCTGCGCCGGATGAGTGCGAACCGCATCGAGAGCTTCGATGCCAGCCAGGGCCTGTCGGTGGGGCCGATCACCGCGATGCTGCATCACCAGGACATTCTGCTGGTCGCCGGCGAAGCCGGGCTGGCTGCGCGACTGGGCAATGGACGATTCGTTCCGGTGCGCACCGACATGGCCGGCGTCCTGGAAGGCATCACCGGCATGGTCGCCGATGCCAATGGCCACCTGTGGCTCAACGGCAGCCGTGGCCTGGTGCGGATGGAAAGCGGGCTGCTGCGCCGTGCCCTGCGCACCGGATTGCCGGTCACGCCGCGCCTGTTCGACGCGATCGACGGCATGCCTGGCATTGCCCTGCAGAGTGGACCGATCGCAACCGCGACGCTGGCCGACGACGGCCTGCTTTGGCTGGCCACCAACCAGGGCCTGGCCTGGCTGGACACCACCCATTCGCACGTCAATACGATGGCCCCCAGCGTGCGCATCGGCGAGGTGCTGTATGGCAGCAAGCACGAGCCGCTGCGCGATGGCCTGCGCCTTCCCGCCGGTACCAGCCAACTGCAGATCGACTACGTGGCGTTGTCACTGGCGCGCCCGGAGCGCAACCGCTACCGCTATCGCCTCTCCGGCGTCGACGACGGCTGGCAGGATGCCGGCAGCAGCACCCGCGCGTATTACACCAACCTCGCACCGGGCAATTACCGGTTCGAGGTGGAAGCGGCCAACGAAGACGGCATCTGGAGCACCTCCCCGGCCAGCCGCAGCTTCCGCATCGCGCCCACCTTCATGCAGACCGTGTGGTTCAAGCTGCTGTGCGCCGCCGCGATCCTCGCGCTGCTGATGATGGCGGTGCGCATCCGCAGCGGGCAGCTGGCTGCGCTGTTCCGCGCACGCCTGCAGGAACGCAATGGGGAACGCGAACGCATCGCACGCGACCTGCACGACACTCTGCTGCAGGGCAGCCAGGGCCTGATCCTGCGCCTGCACGCCATCAGTCAGTCACCCCAGACCCCGGCGCCGGTACGCGGCCAGCTGGAGGCGGCGATGCAACTGGCCGAGCGCAACCTTGCCGAGGGCCGCGAGCGGGTCAACGCCCTGCGTGAGGGACCCTTCGCGGGCCGCGACCTCGCTTCGGCACTGGCCGATGTGCACGCCGAGTACGCCGGGCACGGCACCAATCCGCTGCGCCTGACGGTGGAAGGTGCAACGCCACTGCTGCAGGCCGATGCGGCCGAAGAAGTGTTCCTGATAGGGCGTGAGGCGATCCGCAACGCGTTGCGTCATGCCAACGCCAGCGCCATTGAAGTAGAGCTGTCGTATGGCGCGCGGTGCTTCCTGCTGCACGTGCGCGATGATGGCGTCGGCATCGCCAACGAGAATGCCGGGCATGGCCATTGGGGCCTGCAGGGCATGCGTGAGCGCGCGCAGCGCCTCGGTGCGGAACTGCAACTGTGGACCCGCGCCGGGCTGGGAACCGAAGTCGCGCTGGCAGTTCCCACCCGGCGCCTGTATCAACGCCGCCCATCACGTTGGCGCTGGCCCTGGAGTAGAACGAGCCATGACTGAAACCCCTGCCCCGATCGGCGTACTGGTGGTCGACGACCACCCGCTGCTGCGTGACGGCCTGGCTGCCCTGCTGGGCGCCCATTCCGACCTGCGCCTGCTCGGTGAAGCCGCCGATGGCGAGGAAGCCATCGCACGCTACCAGCAGCTGCAGCCGGACGTGGTGCTGATGGACCTGCAGATGCCACGCCTGGACGGTGTGGAAGCCATCGTGCGGATCCGCGCGATGGATCCGCGTGCGCGCATCATCGTGCTGACCACCTACCGCGGTGACGTACGTGCGGTGCGGGCGCTGCAGGCTGGCGCCAGCGCCTACCTGCTGAAGGACATGCTGCGCCACGAGCTGGTCGATACGATCCGCATGGTCGCGGGCGGCCGGCGCGCACCGATTCCGCCGGCGGTGGCGGCCAGCATCGCCGCGCATGTGGTGGAAGACCGGTTGTCGCCGCGCGAGACCGAGGTGCTGCGGCACGTGGCCGGTGGCCTGTCGAACAAGCGCATCGGCGAGCGCATGCAGATTTCCGAGCAGACGGTGAAGGCGCACATGAAGAGCCTGATGGACAAGCTGGGCGTGGGCGATCGCACGCATGCGGTGACCCAGGCGCTGCGGCGCGGGATCATCAGCCTGGACGACAGCGGTCACGATTAGCGGGGCTCGGCAGGGCTTGCAGCCCTGCACCTGCGGTAGTGCCGGCCGCTGGCAGGCAACCTCAAGAGCAACAACAACAGCAACAGCGGGCTTTCCATGGGATGGCGGGGTGGGTCCGGTTGCGGGGGTCGCTGCAAGTACGTCCATGTAAGCTCGGTCGCCGCATCCATGCGGCTCACGCCCC
>NZ_JAWJTI010000019.1:0-70839 GCF_032911525.1 Stenotrophomonas veracruzanensis | reverse complement strand
CCGCGGCATGGATGCCGCGGCCAAGCCCCCATGGACGGGTTTACGGCGTCCCCCGCGAATCCATCCCGCCCGGCCAAGCGCGGCTTTTGATGTTCACAGCCAACCAGCCGCCACGAGGGGCTGCGCCGTTCCCGGGAAACCTCAGTCGTCCGCGGAAACCGTCCGCCCCGACGCCCACGCCCGCAATGCTTCCACCTGCTCGGCCATCAGCACCGACAGCGGCCGCGTCGCGCGGATCTCATTCATCAGCAGCTCGGTATCCAGCGGTCGGCCCTCGGCATGCGCCGCATACAGCCCGGCGACGATCGCCTGCTCGATTTCGGCGCCGGAGAATCCATTCGCGGCTGCTGCCAGCGCCGGCAGTGCGAAGTCATCGGCATTGAGCTGGCGCCGCCCCAGGTGCAGGCGCAACAGTTCCACGCGAACTTCAGGCGAGGGCAGGTCGACGAAGAAGATCTCGTCGAAGCGGCCCTTGCGCAGCAGTTCGGCAGGCAGCTCCTGCACCTGGTTGGCGGTGGCGACGATGAACACCGGCGCCTTGCGCTCGGCCATCCAGGTCAGCAGGTAACCGAGCACGCGGCGTGACACGCCGCCGTCCTCGCCACCCGTGGCCAGGCCCTTCTCGATCTCGTCCATCCACAGCACGCAGGGCGCCAGCTGCTCGGCCGAGGCCAGTGCCTGGCGCAGGTTCGCCTCGGTCTCGCCGTGGTATTTGTTGTACAGCGCGCCCACGTCCAGGCGCAGCAGTGGTACGCCGAAGCCGGCCGCGGTGGCCTTGGCCAGCATCGACTTGCCGCAGCCCTGCACGCCCAGCAGCAGCATGCCGCGTGGCGGGTCCAGCCCGGCCGGTGCCGAGCCGGCGATGAATGCGACCCGCCGCTGGTTGATCCAGCGCTTGAGCCGGTTGGCGCCGGCCACGTCGCCGAAGCGCGCGCTGTCGTGCTCGAAGAACAGGTGGCCGCTGCGATTGAGCAGCTCGAACTTCAGCCGCGCCAGCTGCGGCAGGTCGTCGTCGCGCAGCGCGCCGTCGGCGTAGATCAGCTGGCGCGCGATGCGCCGGGCATCGACCAGGCTCAGGCCCTGCAGGTTCTTCAGGATCTTCTTCACCGCTTCGCTGTCGACTTCCACCCTTCGGCCGCCATGCTCGCGTGCATAGGCGTCGGCCTCCTCGCGCAGCATCTTCAGCAGGGCGTTGGCATCGGGCAGGCGTGGGTTGAAGCGTACCGCCAGTGCTTCCAGCTCGGCCGGCAGTTCCACCTTGGCGCCGATCAGCACCAGCACGTGCGGTTCGCTGTGGCGGCGCTGGATCAGGTCGCGCAGGGCGCGCTGGTGGCTGGCATAGCCCAGGTAGGGGTGGAAATCGAGCAGCAGGTAGACCCCGCGCTGCTCCGCCTGGCGGATCATCTGCAGGGCCGCACTGGCATCCGGCGGCCCGACTGGCGGGTCCTCGCTGTCCAGGTCGATCCGGCGCAGGCCTTCGGTGATCGACCAGCGGTGCAGCGCCCGCCACACGTGCATCAGCGTCTGCCGGAACAGTTCCACGATGCGACCCTCGTCCTGGGTCTCGATCACGATCAGGGGGGTATTGGCGCGGATCAGTGCGCTCAGGTCCTGCAGCTCGCTCATGCCGGTTCGATCCTTCGGGGGCGCCACGATAGCAAAGGCGATGGCCACAGGTTCAGCGCGATGCTACCTCCCGTCACCACCGCCGGTGTACGCTCGGGGCACGTACCCGGAAGCGAGGCTGGCATGAAGACGATCCTGGTGGCCGGTTCCAAGGGCGGGGTGGGCAAGACCACCGTCGCCACCCACCTGGCCGCGTACGCGGCATTGCAGGGCAAGGCCACGGTGATCGCCGATGCCGACCCGCAGGGCTCCAGCACCCGCTGGGCGCAACGGCGTGCCGGGCTGGAAAGCGCGGTGCTCCCCATCGACGTGTATCGCAAGAAGCAGTGGGCGCAGAAGCTGCCCGACGGTACCGAAACCGTCATCATCGATGCGCCGGCCGGTGCGTTGGCCGACGATATCCCCCATTTCCTTGACGCTGCCGACGCGGTGGTGGTGCCGGTGCTGCCCTCGGCGCTGGATATCGAAGCCATCGTCGGCTTCCTCAACAGCCTGGCCCAGAACCCACGGGTGCACAGCCGCAAGCTGCCGGTGGGGCTGGTCCTGAACCGCACCAAGCCGTGGACCCAGACCTCGCAGCAGGCGCTGCAGATGCTGGCCGAATGGCCATACCCGGTGGTCGCGCAGCTGCGTGACAGCCAGAGCTACGTGGTCATGACCGGCCTGGGCCGCAGCCTGTTCGACTACCGCTCCGCCCAGGTGCGCGAACACCAGGCCGACTGGGAGCCGCTGCTGTCCTGGCTCAAGCTTTGATGCCTGCCTCACTCCTTCTGCTGCATCCTCTTCTTCATGGAAACCCGCGATGCGTGAACTGATCCTGCTGCGCCATGCCCATGCCGAACCGGCCACTCCCGGCCAGGCCGACCTTGACCGGCCGTTGTCGCCGGTAGGGCTGGCCGAAGCCGAAGCCGCCGGCAAGTGGCTGAAGGAAAACAATCTGCTGCCGGACTGCGTGCTGTGCTCGCCGGCGCGGCGCACCCGCGAGACTCTGGAGGCCGTGCTCGGCACCATCGGCTACGTGGAGAAGCGCCTGGAAGACCGCATCTACGAGGCCACCCCCGGCACCCTGGCGGCGCTGGTGGACGACCGCCGTGACCTCGACCGGGTGCTGATCGTCGGCCACAACCCGGGTCTGGAGCGCCTGGTGGCGTTGATGACCGAGGGCACCAGCAGCGACTATCGCGGCATGCCGCCGGCCGGTATCGCCGTGCTTGGCTTCCCGCGCGAGGCCTCGATCGAACCGGGCGTGGCCAGCCTGAACGCGTTCTGGTGGCCGTGATCCGATGAGCCTGGCGCGGCGCAGCCGCTTCCTGCTGCCCGCGCTGCTGGCCTTCGGTCCTGCCTGGGCTGCAGCACCTCCGCCCACTCCGTTGCCACCGGTGGCAGCCGAAGCCCCACGGATGCTGCGCCTGGATACGGTGCGCTCGCAGATCGGCTTCGAAGTGCGCACCCGCTTCGGGCAACGCATCGAAGGCGTGTTCCCGCACTTTGAAGGACGCATCGAGATCCTTTCCGATGGCCGCCACCAGGTGCACCTGAAGATGTTCACGCGCTCGGTCGAGATCCCCGGCAAGTCGCGTTACACCGGCTGGATGCGCGGCGAGGAGTTCTTCGATGCCGGCCGCCATCCGGTGGTCGAGTTCGACTCGCTGCCGTACTGGCCGGAGACCGTGGAGAACGGGGGCGATATCGATGGCCGCCTGACCCTGCGTGGGATCAGCCACCCCGAGAAGCTCAAGGTCGAGAAAGCGGATTGCGCCCGTCCCGGCTATGATTGCGATGTCGTCAGCCGCGGTACCGTGCAGCGAGGCCGGTATGGAATGGACAGCTGGCAGCTTGCCTTGAGTGACCGAGTGACCTTCGTATTGCGAGCGCGCCTGAGCGAGGCGCCGAAACCGTGAACCTCCTGCTGCGTGTACTGGCGCTGGCAACCGTGTTGCTGGGCAGCGGTTGTGCCTCGCTGTCGCATGCCGAGCGCGACCGTGCCGAAGCGATCGCGGTGCAGGCGCGCTCCACCGTGGTTGATTGCCAGCGCGCCGACCGTTGCGCGCAGGACTCGCCGCTGCGGGCCCTGGCCGGGCGGGCGTTCACCGAATCCACCCCGGAGCGACCGCGCCACTACGCCACCCTGCTGGATGAGGGCGAGGGCGCCCTGGTGGCACGCCTGAACCTGCTGCGCAGTGCTACCCGCAGCATCGACCTGCAGACCTACATCTTTGACAAGGACGACAGCGCCCGGCTGGTCATCGACGAACTGCTGGCCGCGTCCCGCCGCGGGGTGAAGGTGCGGGTGCTGATCGACCAGCTCTCGGCGATCTCCGACCTCGAGATCCTGGGGGCGCTGTCCGGTGCCCACCAGAACTTCCAGCTGCGGGTCTACAACCCGACCTTCGGCAAGGCCCGGCTGAACTACTTCGACTACGCCGGCAGCGTGCTGTGCTGCTTCCGCCGCTTCAACCAGCGCATGCACAACAAGCTGCTGGTGATCGACGACGCGATCGGTGTGGTCGGTGGTCGCAATTACCAGGACGACTATTACGACTGGGACCGCGAGTACAACTTCCGCGACCGCGACGTGCTGATTGCGGGGCCGGAGGCACGGGCGATGGCGGCCAACTTCGATGCCTTCTGGCGGGCTCACCGCAGCGTGCCGGCCGAACGCCTGAACGATGTCGGCCGCACTTTGCTGCGCGAGGGCGTACCGACGCTGCCGCCGGCCACCTTCCGGCGCCCGGAACGGGTGCAACGGGTCAGTGCCGAAGCCAACGACACCGAATTCGTCACCCGCTCCTTCGTCGATACCGCGCTGCCGGTGGCCTCCGTGCGCTATGTGGCGGATCTGCCGCGCAAGCATCGCCGCGAGAAGGCCGACGCACCCTTGGCTGGCCAGCATGTGACCGAGCCTCAGCTGGACGCGCTGATCGCCAGCGCGCAGAAGGAAGTGATCCTGCAGACGCCGTACCTGGTGCTGTCCAAGCCGGCGCAGAAGCTGTTCCGCGAGCTGCGCAAGCGTCCGCAGCCGCCGCGGGTGGTGGTGTCCAGCAACAGCCTGGCGGCCACCGACAACCCGATCGTGTATGCGCTGTCGTACAAGTACAAGCGGCGCAACATGCGCGAACTGGGCTTCAACATCTTCGAATACAAGCCGTTCCCGCTGGATGCGCCGGTCGACTACCGCAACCTGCTGCCCGACCCGATCGCCGCGCCCGAAGGCGAGGATGACAGCGGGCGCAATCCGTTGATCGGCGGCAGCGCCGCCGGCAGCAATGCGCGCGGTGGCAGCGATGGCGGCTCGGGCGCCATGGACAAGCATGGCCCGGTGAACCATCCGCGTACCGGAAGCGCCTACCAGAACGCCCGCGAACGCCGTCGTGCGGCCGGCAGCGAAGTGGAAACGCGGCTGCTGCGCACCGAGACGCGGCCGTCGTTCCTTGGCAGCAAGGCGGTCAACAAGCCACTGCCGGTCACCCGCAAGGGTGCGCGCATGGGCCTGCATGCCAAGTCGCTGGTGGTCGATCGCCGCATCGGCGTGGTCGGCACCCACAATTTCGATCCGCGCAGCGAGAACTACAACACCGAAGGCGCAGTGATCATCGACGATCCGGTCTTCGCCGAGCAGCTGGCCGAAAGCATCCTGCGCGACACCCACCCGCAGAACTCCTGGACGGTGGCACCCCGCGCCAAACCGCCGGTGCTGTCGGGGCTCAACTACAGCGTCGGCAAGGCCTCCGAAGCGCTGCCGATCCTCGACTTCTGGCCGTGGCGTTACGCCACCGACTACGAATTCAAGCCCGGCCCGGACTGCCCGCAGCCGCTGCCCCGGCAGGACCCGGCATTCCACGACTGCTACGTCGCCGTCGGCGACTTCCCCGAAGTCAACGTCGGCCCGAAGTGGCTGCTGGTGCGCATGCTGACCGCGTTCGGCGCCGGCCTCGTTCCCATCCTCTGAAGGTGCCCGCATGACCCAGGTATTCCGCGAAGCCGTTTCCATCGAGCAGCTCAACGCGCTCAGCCGCAACACGGCCATCGAATCCCTGGGCATCGTTTTCAGTGCCGTCGGTGAGGACTGGCTGCAGGCCACCATGCCGGTGGACGAACGCACCCGCCAGCCGTACGGCATCCTGCACGGCGGCGCCTCGGTGGTGCTGGCCGAGACCCTGGGCAGCAGTGCTGGCAACCTGTGCGTGGATCCCGCAAAACAGATCTGCGTGGGGCTGGAAATCAACGCCAACCACGTGCGCGCCGTGCGTTCGGGTACGGTCACCGGCACCGCACGCGCGCTGCATGTGGGCCGCAGCACGCAGCTGTGGGAAATCCGCATCGAGGACGAGCAGGGCCGGCTGGTGTGCATCTCGCGGCTGACCCTGGCGGTGGTGGCCGCCGGCCACGGTTGAGCCCCTGGCGGGCGTGTTGACGGCGGCAGAACCCAGCGTTCCCCGCCGATTGCCCCGCTCAAGGGCGGTTATGGCCTAAATCGGCTGGCAGCTGCTGCGGCGCTCCGGTATCGTGCGCGGATGACTTCCCCCACTCCGGCCCCCCGCGGCGGCCTGGCGCGTGTGTGCCGTTACCTGTACCGCGTACCGCTGCTGTTGGTCCACATCTCCGTGTTCCTGCCGCTCATCCTGATCGGCATGCTTCCGCCGTGGGGCGAACTGCGCGTGGGCGAGGATACGTTCGGGGCCAAGGTGGTGAACTGGTGGCAGGGCGGGCTGATGTGGATCTTCGGCTTCCGCCTGTCGCAGATCGGCAAGCCGCTGCCGGGCGCCGTGCTGTTTGTGGCCAACCATGTCAGCTGGGTGGATATCTCCATCCTGCACAGCCAGCGCATGATGGGCTTTGTCGCCAAGCGCGAGATCGCCAGTTGGCCGTTGGTTGGTTGGCTCGCCGCGCGCGGCCAGACCATCTTCCATCAGCGTGGCAATACCGAATCGCTCGGTGGGGTGATGCAGGTGATGGCGGAGCGCCTGCGCGCCGGCAAGGCGGTCGGTGTGTTTCCGGAAGGGCGCACCCGCGGCGGCCACGAAGTGGGGCCGTTCCATGCCCGCATCTTCCAGGCCGCGGTTGAAACCGGCGTGCCGGTGCAGCCGGTGGCGCTGGTGTACGGGGTGAAGGGCGACGCACAAACCATCGTCGCGTTCGGCCCGGGCGAGAGTTTCGCCGCCAATTTCCTGCGCCTGCTCGGTGAGCCGGCGCGGCATACCGAAGTGCATTTCCTGGAGCCGATCGGTACCCAGGACCTGGAAGGCCGTCGACGCATCGCGGAAACCTCGCGCGCGCGCATCGTGGCGGCCATGAGCACGCAGTGAGGGTGCGGTGGCCCTGATACCGCCACCCGTCCTGGACGCCGGTACGCCGACGCTGCATGCGGCTGACTATCAGCCGCCGCGCTGGCTGCGCAATCCGCACCTGCAGTCGATGCTCAGTTCCAGCCGCATGCGCCTGCAGCGTGGCCTGCTGCTGCTGGCCGCCACCGGTGCGGTCAGCGAGGAGCTGATCCTCGATGGCGGTGACGGCGTGCGCCTGCAGGGCTGGCACAGCCATGTCGAAGGTCGCCAGCCCAAGGGAATTGCCCTGCTGCTGCACGGGTGGGAAGGCAGTGCCGAATCCAGTTACATGCGCATGGCGGCCGCGCGCATGATCGAACAGGGTTTCGATGTGGTGCGGCTGAACTTCCGCGACCACGGCAACACCCACCATCTGAACCCCGGCATCTTCCACTCCAACCTGATCGATGAAGTGGTGCATGCCGCAGGCGATATCGCCCAGCGCTGGCCGCAGCTGCCGCTGGTGGCCGCCGGCTATTCGCTGGGTGGCAATTTCGTGCTGCGGCTGGCCCTGCGCGCGCCGGCCGCCGGCGTGCCGCTGCTGCGGGTGGCGTCGGTGTGCCCGGTGCTGGACCCGGCGCTGACGATGGACAGCATCGAGAACGGCCCGGCGATGTACGACTGGTACTTCCGCCGCAAGTGGGCCGGTTCGCTGCGCCGCAAGCGCGACCTGTTCCCTGAACTGAGCGACTGCGACGACCGCGTGCTGAAGCTGGACATCCGCGCGCTGACCGCGTGGCTGGTCGAGCGGCACACCAGCTTCGGCTCGCTGCAGGCCTATTTCGATGGCTATTCGATTGCCGGTGACCGCCTCTCCGCCCTGCAGGTGCCGGCTGACATCCTGATGGCGCAGGATGACCCGGTCATTCCCTATGCGACCTTCAGTGACTGGCAGCTGCCGCGCCAGGCGCGCCTGGAAACTGCCTGCTGGGGCGGCCACTGCGGATTCATCGAGAACTGGCGGGGTGACGGCTTCTCCGAGCGCTGGGTGGCGCAACGCCTGCAGCGGGTCCTGCAGGCCTGAACCGGCAGCGGCGCGCAGCCCGCTACAATGCCGGTTTGCACTTGAACCGGACTGCCATGCAAGACCAGATCATCCAAGCGTTGCGCCAGAACCAGGCCGACCAGGCCGTGCAGCTGGCCCAGGCGTGGACCCGTGACGAACCCGGCCGCGCCGACGCCCACCGCTGGCTGGCGCTTGCGCTGCAGCAGCAGGGCAATGCCGAAGCCGCGATGGAGGCATTGCAGCAGGCGCTGCGGCTGGCCCCGGACGACGCTCAGCTGCACCTGCAGCACGCCGGCCTGCTGCTGGCGCTGCGCCAGTTCGAAGGTGCCGACGAAGCACTGGTGCGCACCACCGGCCTCGATCCGAATTCCTTCTCCGCCTACCTGATGCAGGCGCACCTGGCGATCGGCCGCAACGATTTCGACGAAGCACAGCGCATCTCGACCCTGGCCTCGCGCGTGGAGCCGGAGCATCCGGAACTGCTGACCATCGACGGCATGGTCGCGCTGCGCCGTGGCGAAGCCGACCGCGCGCTGGCGCTGCTGTCTGCCGCCAGCAAGGCACTGCCGGACGATACCCGTGTGCTGTATGCACTGGGCTTCGCCTACCTTGGCAAGGACATGCTGGCGTTTGCCGAGCAGTCGTTCCGCCGCGTGCTGGAGCTGAATCCCTCGCTGTCCTCGCTGCATGGCCTGGTGGTGCAGCTGGCACTGCGCCAGGGCAACGTGCCGGCGGCGGCCGAAGCCGTGCAGGTAGCGCTGCGGCAGCCGGAGCTGGACGTGCCGGCGATGCGTCGCCTGGCCGGTGAACTGGCGCTGCGCAACGGCCAGCCGTTGCAGGCGCTGGACTACCTGCTGCCGCTGCTGGAAACGCAGCCGGAAGACCGCCAGGTGCTGCAGCTGCTGCTGATGTCGTGGCAGCGCCTGGGCCGCGAAGAAGAGGCACGCGCGCGCCTGGATGCGGTGCTGGACGCGCATGACCAGCTGCACGACGTGTGGCTGGCGCGCCTGGCCATCGAGCAGGTGGGCAGCGAAAGCGCGGTGGCTGCGGTCGAGCGCTGGATGGCAGCGATGCCGACGCATGTGCCGGCCCTGGAAGCGCGCCTGCGGCTGCATGACATGGCGGGCGAACACGCGCAGGCCGAAGCGATCGCCGAGCGCATCGTCAGCCTCGAACCGGGTCGCGTCAGCGGTGAATCCCGTCTGGTCGAGGGGCTGCTGCAGCGTGATCCCGCTGCGGCGATTGCCCGTGTGCAGGCGCTGATCGAGCAGGCGCCGGAAGCGCATCGCGCCGATCTGCGGACCTGGATGGGCGAGATCCAGGACCGTGCCGGACAGCCGCAGGAGGCGCTGCGCACGTGGATGTCGCTGCAGACCGACCAGGCCCCGCAGCGCCTGCCGTTGCCGCCACAGGCCAAGTCGCCGCCGAGCTGGCCCGACAAGGGCAGCATCGAAGGTGATGCCAGTTCCGCACCGATCTTCCTGTGGGGCGCCCCCGGTTCGGGCGTGGAGCGCGTGGCGACCGGCCTGGCGGCCGCCAGCCCTGTGCTGCGCAGCGACCGATATACCAACACCCCACCCGATGATGCGTTCCAGAACTACAACACGCTGCAGGACCTGGCCTCGGGCGTATTGACGCCGGAACGGCTGGTGCAGCGCTGGCGCGAACAGCTGCCGGCGCGTGGCCTGCAGAGCGACACCGTGATCGACTGGCTGCTGTGGTGGGACAACGCCCTGCTGTGGGCGCTGCGTCCGCAGCTGCCGCAGGGGCGCTTGGTGCTGGTGCTGCGTGATCCGCGCGACATGCTGCTGGACTGGGTGGCCTACGGCGCCGCCGCACCGCTGGCGATGACCTCGCTGGCCGAAGCCAGCGAATGGCTGACGCGCGCACTGACCCAGATCGCCACGCTGCACGAGGAAGACCTGTACCCGCACGTGCTGCTGCGCATCGACCAGATCGGCAATGATCCGCACGCGATGGCCGAACTGCTGGGCCGCCTGTTCGAGCGGCCGATGCCGCCGGCGGCACAGCTGGGCGCGCCGCGCCTGCCTGCAGGCCACTGGCGCAACTACCGCGACGTGATGAGCGCCGCCTTCGCCCAGCTCACCCCGGTTGCGGTGCGCCTGGGTTACCCGGAAGAGTGAGGAGAATGCAATGCAGCTGAGCAGCAACAGCCTGACCAACGGCGCACCGATCGACCGTGAGTTCGCCGCCGGTGATGCCGCTGGCTTCGCGCCCGACCGCAACCCGCACCTGGCCTGGAGCGGGGCGCCGGCCGGCACCCGTTCGTTCCTGCTGGTGTGCGTGGACCCGGACGTGCCGACGGTGCCGGAGACGGTCGGCCGCAATGACATGACCGTGCCGCGCGACCAGCCGCGTTGCGACTTCGTGCACTGGGTGATGGCCGATATCCCGGCCTCGGTGCAGGAGATTGCTGCTGGCAGCTGCAGCGATGGCTTCGTGGTGAAGGGCAAGCCCGCACCCGCGGGTCCGGCCGGCAGCCGCCAGGGCCTGAACGACTTCACCGGCTGGTTCGCCGGCAACCCGGACATGGCCGGTGACTACCTGGGCTACGACGGCCCGTATCCGCCGTTCAACGACGAGCGTGTGCACCGCTACTTCTTCCGGGTGTTTGCGCTGGACGTGGCCTCGTTGGAGCTTCCGGCACGCTTCACCGCCGCAGACGCGTATCGCGCCATGCACGGCCACGTGCTGGCCGAAGCGGCGCTGCATGGCACCTACACGTTGAACCCCGCATTGGCCTGAGCGGGCAATGTGCTTCTGTAGAGCCGAGCCCATGCTCGGCTGCTTTTCCCGATAGACAGCAGCCGAGCATGGCTCGGCTCTACAACGCGCAACGAAGAAGGGCGACCTCGCGGCCGCCCTTCAAGTGCCAGCCGACTGACAGTCGGCTCTACATCACTTCTCGATGGCCGACTCGACCACCATGTCCAGCACGTACGCCTGCGACGGCGCATCGGCCGGCGGGTTCTTCACCTCATAGCGCTTCACGCGCACCACGTTGCGCACGCCGTCTTCGTGGGTGTAGCCCTCGATGTTGCCGTAGAAGTTCTCGAACTTGCCCGGCTCACCCTGCTTCAGGCCCTTGTCGTCGAACTTGACCTCACGCACCTGCAGGCACTGGTAGTCCGGGATCAGCGGGTGCGAGCACTTCTCGGTCTTGGCGGCCACTTCCAGGAACACGGTTTCGCCGGCGCCACCGTAGCGGGTTTCGGCGGTCGGTTCCGGGGTGAAGACCAGCGTGTCGCCCTTGGCGTTGGTCAGGGTCAGCTTGCCATCGGCATCCTGCTCGGCCTTCAGCTCGCCCTGCAGGCGGCTCGACACGGCCTCGTCCAGCGCCATCAGCGCCTTGTCGGTGCAGGCCATCATGGTCGAGGCCATCGCACTGACGCTCAGCTTGCCAGCGTCGAAGGTATAGCCGCCGCCCATGCGGTTGCAGGTGTTGCTGACCGACAGGCGGCCATCAGCGAAGTCCAGGGTGACCGGCTTGTCTTCGCGGGCGAACAGCGCGTCGATGCGCTTGCCGTCGGCGGCGGTGGCCTGCTGCAGCAGCCAGTGCTGGCTCTGCAGGCGCTGCGCATCCAGGTGCGCCAGCGTCTGCTGGTCTGCTGCCTTGGCCGCGGCCGGGGCCACGTCGTCGCCGCCGTTGCCGGCCGGGGCCGGGGTCTGGCTGCAGGCGGCCATCAGGGCCAGCGGGAGGAGCAGGGTGAGCTTGCGGTTCATGGTGATTCTCCTTGGGGAACCGTGGGGGAAACGGGGTGGGACCGGCAACGGGGTTATCGTGCCCCGGCGCTGTTCAGCTGCCGGACGGCAACCACAGCAGCAGTGCCGCACCCAGCGCGATGCGGTAGAGGGCGAAGGCGGTGAACTTGTGCGACTTGATGTAGCCCATCAGCCACTTCACTACGACGAAGCCGGTGACGGCCGCGGCAAGGAAGGCCACGCCCACGTCGGTCCAGTTCTCGCTGCCCAGCTGCCCGGCCTTTGCCATTTCCAGGAAGGTGTAGGCGCTGGCGGCGAACATGGTCGGGATGCCGACCAGGAACACGAACTCGGCGGCGGCCGCGCGGCGGCTCAGGCCCAGCAGCATGGCCAGGAAGATCGCCGAGGCCGAGCGCGAGGTGCCGGGGAACACACCGGCCACCACCTGCGCCAGGCCGACGCCGATCGCCACCGTCCAGGTCACCTGGTCGCGGTCGGGCAGGCGCGCGGTGTAGGCCTCCACCAGCAGCATCCAGACGCCACCGATGATCAGCGCCCACGCCACCGGGCTGACCGTTTCCGGCAGCGACCAGCCGGCCTTGCGCACCACCAGGCCGACCACGGCGGTGACCAGGAAGGCCGCGCCCAGCTTGAACACGTACTCGCGGTTCTCACGCTGGTTGAAGCCGGTGGCCAGTTGCAGCAGGCGCTGGCGGAAGACCAGTACCACCGCCACGATCGCACCGGCCTGGATGACGATGTTGAAGAAGTCCGAACGGGCACCCAGCCAGTGCTGGGCGATGAGCAGATGGCCGGTGCTGGAGATCGGCAGGAACTCGGTCAAGCCTTCGAGGATGCCCAGCAGCAGGGCGGAGAGCAGGTCGGACATGGACGGTGCGGGCACGCGCGGCAGGAAGGAAGAAGGTCGAGAGGATAGACGATCCCTGCTGCACCAAACGGGTGCGTCTGATGGCGGGCGCACCTCATTGGTGCGCACCGATGTGCACCGGTCCGGGGCACGCTTTTTGAAATCAATGACTTGCGGGCTGTAAAAAGTTGGCACGGTCGTTGCTGTACCTCAGGAGGCATTCATCCCCATCCGAGGTCGTACCGATGTCCGTGGAAAACGTTGAGAAGCTGATCAAGGACAACCAGATCGAATTCGTCGATCTGCGTTTCGTGGATATGCGTGGCGTCGAGCAGCACGTCACCTTCCCGGTCAGCATCGTCGAGCCGTCGCTGTTTGAAGAAGGCAAGATGTTCGATGGCAGCTCGATCGCCGGCTGGAAGGGCATCAACGAATCGGACATGGTCCTGCTGCCCGACACCAGCAGCGCCTACGTCGACCCGTTCTACGCCGATCCGACCATCGTGATCAGCTGCGACATCCTCGACCCGGCCACCATGCAGCCGTATGGCCGTTGCCCGCGCGGCATCGCCAAGCGCGCCGAGGCCTACCTGAAGTCCTCCGGCATCGCCGAAACCGCGTTCTTCGGCCCGGAGCCGGAATTCTTCATCTTCGATTCGGTCCGTTTCGCCAATGAAATGGGCAACACCTTCTTCAAGGTCGATTCCGAAGAAGCCGCCTGGAACAGCGGCGCCAAGTACGACGGTGCCAACAGCGGCTACCGTCCGGGCGTGAAGGGCGGTTACTTCCCCGTTCCGCCGACCGACACCCTGCACGACCTGCGCGCCGAGATGTGCAAGGCCCTGGAACAGGTCGGCATCGAAGTGGAAGTGCAGCACCACGAAGTGGCCACCGCCGGCCAGTGCGAGATCGGCACCAAGTTCAGCACCCTGGTGCAGAAGGCCGACGAACTGCTGCGCATGAAGTACGTGATCAAGAACGTCGCGCACCGCAACGGCAAGACCGTCACCTTCATGCCCAAGCCGATCGTCGGCGACAACGGCAGCGGCATGCACGTGCATCAGTCGCTGTCCAAGGGCGGCACCAACCTGTTCTCCGGTGACGGCTACGGCGGCCTGAGCCAGCTGGCGCTGTGGTACATCGGCGGCATCTTCAAGCACGCCAAGGCCATCAATGCCTTCGCCAACTCGGGCACCAACAGCTACAAGCGCCTGGTGCCGGGCTTCGAAGCGCCGGTGATGCTGGCCTATTCGGCCCGCAACCGTTCGGCGTCGTGCCGCATTCCGTGGGTCTCCAACCCGAAGGCACGCCGCATCGAAATGCGCTTCCCGGACCCGATCCAGTCCGGCTACCTCACCTTCACCGCGCTGATGATGGCCGGCCTGGACGGCATCAAGAACCAGATCGACCCGGGCGCACCGAGCGACAAGGACCTGTACGACCTGCCGCCGGAAGAAGAGAAGCTGATCCCGCAGGTCTGCTCCTCGCTGGACCAGGCGCTGGAAGCGCTGGACAAGGATCGCGAATTCCTGAAGGCAGGCGGCGTGATGAGCGATGACTTCATCGACGGCTACATCGCGCTGAAGATGCAGGAAGTGACCAAGTTCCGCGCGGCCACCCACCCGCTGGAATACCAGCTGTACTACGCCAGCTGACCGGTGGCGATGGCGGTGGGCTTCCCCCTCCCACCCGCCGCCATCGCTTCCGTTTTCGCGGCTGGGGAGCCGCAAGGCGGGCGCAGGCCCGCCGTTGTAGAGCGGGCTGTCAGTCCGCTGCATTGGAACGCGGGCCTTTGGCCCGCTTATCCAGGGGCAAGAGAGAGACCGGATACGCGACCAGGGCCGCCCTCCCTCCCGCGTCGGTCGTGCAAGGAGAGAGGCACGGCCGTCCCGGCCCTGTACGTGTCCGGTGCAACAGCCACGGTCATCATCCTGATGACCCGTGGTTGCCTGATGCCAACGCGCGCTGGCGCGCTGGCCCCATCCACCATCGGGACATGCGCATGAAACTGATCTCCGCCATCATCCGACCGTTCAAGCTCGACGAGGTCCGCGAGGCCCTGTCCGATGCAGGCGTGTCGGGTATCACCGTGACCGAAGTGAAAGGTTTCGGTCGCCAGAAGGGCCACACCGAGCTGTATCGCGGCGCCGAGTACGTCGTCGATTTCCTGCCCAAGATCAAGATCGAAACCGTGGTCACCGACGAGCGTGCCGACGCGGTGATCGAAGCGATCCAGTCGTCGGCAGGCACCGGCAAGATCGGTGACGGCAAGATTTTCGTCACCGCCGTCGAACAGGTCATCCGCATCCGCACCGGCGAAATCGGTGCCGACGCGCTGTAACCCCCTTCCGGAGATTCCCCCAATGAAGATGCGCCTTCTCACCGGGTGGCAGGCCCGGTTCCATCTGGTGTGCCTGTTGATGCTGCTCAGCGCGCTGGCCGCCGGTGCCTGGCCGGGCAATGCCCATGCCCAGGCGCAGGTCTCGCCGTTGCCGAGCGAAAGTGTGGCCGTTGAACCACTGCAGGATCCGGTTGCCGCAGCCGCTGCGCCGGCCGTGGACGAAGCGGCCGCCGCCTATGATCGTGGCGACGTCGCCTGGATGCTCACTTCCACCCTGCTGGTGCTGCTGATGGTGGTGCCGGGCCTGGCCCTGTTCTACGGCGGCCTGGTGCGTTCGAAGAACGTGCTGTCGGTACTCAGCCAGATCCTGGTGGT
This sequence comes from Stenotrophomonas veracruzanensis, assembly GCF_032911525.1. Taxonomy (NCBI): domain Bacteria; kingdom Pseudomonadati; phylum Pseudomonadota; class Gammaproteobacteria; order Lysobacterales; family Lysobacteraceae; genus Stenotrophomonas; species Stenotrophomonas veracruzanensis. The sequence continues at coordinate 55,576 of NZ_JAWJTI010000019.1, read as the reverse complement.
GTTCTCGCTGGTGTTGCTGCTGTGGGTGGCCTACGGCTACAGCGCGGTGTTCAGCGCGGGCAATCCGTTCTTCGGCTCGTTCACCGAATTCGCCTTCCTCAAGGGCTTCACCCCCGACTCGGTGGGCAACACGCCGATCAAGGGCCTGCCGGACTATCTGTTCGTCGCGTTCCAGTCGACCTTCGCCGGCATCACCACCGCGCTGATCGTCGGCGCGTTCGCCGAGCGCATCAAGTTCCGCGCGGTGCTGCTGTTCTCGGCACTGTGGTTCACCCTCAGCTACATCCCGATGGCGCACATCGTCTGGGGTGGCGGTTACCTGGGCGAACTGGGTGCGATCGACTTCGCCGGTGGCACCGTGGTCCACATCAACGCTGGTGTGGCTGGCCTGGTGGCCGCATGGTTCGTCGGCAAGCGCCTGGGCTACGGCCAGACCGCGCTTAAGCCGCACAACGTGCCGTTCACCTACATCGGCGCGATGCTGCTGTGGGTCGGCTGGTTCGGCTTCAATGCCGGCTCCGCCGCCGCCGCCGATACGGTGGCCTCGCTGGCCTTTCTCAACACCGTGCTGGCCACCGCTGCCGCCGTACTCGGCTGGACCCTGGTGGAAGCGATCGGCAAGGGCAAGCCGTCGGCGCTGGGCGCGGCCTCGGGTGCGGTGGCCGGCCTGGTCGGCATCACCCCGGCCTGCGGCACCGTCGGCCCGCTGGGCGCGATCGTCATCGGCTTGGTCGCCGGCGTGGTCTGCGTCTGGGGCGTGACCGGTCTCAAGCGCCTGTTGAAGGTGGACGACACCGCCGACGTGTTCGGTGTGCATGGTGTCGGCGGCATCGTCGGCGCGATCCTCACTGGCGTGTTCAGTGCGCAGTCGCTGGGCGGCACCAAGGCCGATCTGGATATCGCGCACCAGGTCTGGGTGCAGGTGGTCAGCGTCGGGCTGACGGTGGTCTGGTCGGCGGTGGTGACCACGCTGATCCTGCTGGTGGTGCGCAGCGTGGTCGGCCTGCGCGTGACCGAAGAGGCCGAACGCACCGGCCTGGATGTGACTTCGCACGGTGAGTCGGCCTACGAGGCTTGATGCATGACAGGCGGCCCTGCGGGGCCGCCTTTGCGTCTGGTGGGTGCCAGGCTTGCTCGGCACGGCGGCATGCATCATCGCGCCTGATCGCGCACAATCAGGCCATGCTCCCGATCCGCACCGCCCTGATGCTCTCGGCCTGCCTGCTGCTGGCCGCTTGCGCCTCCACGCCGCAGGAAACCCGCAACCCGCTCGCCACCTGGGTGCCGTCACCCAACCAGAACGCGCGCACGCCGGTCATCATCGTCATCCACCACACCGAGCAGAAATCGGTACAGCAGAGCCTGCATACGCTGCGTACCGCCAACAGCGGTGGGCCAGTCAGTGCACACTACCTGATCGGTGCCGATGGCCATCGCTACCAGCTGGTCGCCGACGAGCGGCGTGCCTGGCACGCGGGTGCCGGGCGCTGGGGCACCCTCACCGATCTCAATTCAGCCTCGATCGGCATCGAGCTCGACAACGATGGCCGCAGCCCGTTCAGTGCGGCGCAGATCGAATCGCTGATCGTGCTGCTGCGCGATCTCACCACCCGCCTCAACATTCCGCCGCGACAGGTGATCGGCCATGCCGACCTGGCGCCGACGCGCAAGCAGGATCCGAGCCGCTTCTTCCCGTGGCAGCAGCTGGCCGAGGCCGGTTTCGGGGTCTGGCCGCGCGCGGCCGACGGCGCAGCACCGGAAGGCTTCGACGCCTGGAATGCGCTGGCCCGCTTCGGCTATCCACTGGACAACCGCGACGCCACCGTCGCCGCATTCCACCGCCGTTTCCGTGGCCGCGACGACCTGCCGAAGACGCTGGATGCCGAGGACGCCCGCATCCTGCATTCGCTGTTGCTGCAGACGCAGTGAATGGTATTGCCGGTAGGCGGCCGGCAACGGTGTAGTCCCTCGGGAATCTGACCCGGATCACGGAGTGGGGGGGGCTTCAAGATCTTTTGCAATCCATTCGATATTGTTCAACGAGGTGAATGCCTAACGTCGCCCGACATCATTGATCGAGCGAATCACCTCCCATGCGCTACTCCAAAACCCAGGTGCTGCTGCACTGGATCTCTGCGGTCATCATCCTCTGGGCCACGATCAGTGGCTTCTACGTAGCGCTTCTGGACGTTCCGCATGCCCTTGCGGAAGCCATCGGATTCTTCAACGTTTCCATCACCACGGTATTGATTCCGTTGTTTGTGGTGCGCCTGGTGATCGCCGTCTCAAATCACCGGGCCGCACCCGCCAGCGGAGCGGATTGGGTGGCCTTGATTGCCCACGCGGCTCTGTATCTCGTCACGATCATCGTGCTGCTGACGGGCGTACTGATGATGGAGCGTGAGATCAACGTCTTCAATGTGGTGATCTTTCCACAGCCCATCACCGACCCGCAGCTGACAATGTCGTTCAATACTGCACACCGCTACGCATGCGTGGTTTTGGCCGGGCTCCTGTTCCTGCACATTTCCGCCGTGGTCAAGCATCATCTGTCGGGCAATCCGATCCTGAAGCGGATGAGCTGGTAAACGCCATTGAAGGGCTGCACCGCAGCAGGTCATTTGCACTACATTGGACCGATGACCACATTTGACGCCCGTTCGAACCGCAGGTACTGGAGCCTGGGTACCCTCGTCCTGCTGGCGGGGTGTTCCACGTTGGGAGCACCACCACCAACATCGCCTGCGCCACCGCCTGCCACTTACGCCCAGGCCGCATGGAGCGCATTGCCGCCGGTCTCCGACAGCGACCTGCAGGCCGGTTTCGTCGCCTGGCGCAGCAGCTGCACCCGCCTGAAGAACGATGCGGTCTGGGCCAAACCCTGCGCCACCGCGGCAGCGGTGTCAGACAAGGACCCGGCGGCGATCCGCCAGTTCCTGCAGCGCGATTTGGATGTCTATGCATTGCGTGCCGGCGGCCACCAGGCCGACGGACTGATTACCGGCTACTACGAGCCGATCTATGCCGGCAGCCTGACCCGCACCGACAAGGCGACGGTGCCGGTCTATGGCACGCCGGATGATCTGGTGGTAGTGCAGCTGGAGAGCCTCTACCCTGAATTGAAGGGCAAGCGCCTGCGCGGGCGCGTCGAAGGCAAGGTGCTCAAGCCCTATGACGATGCCGGTACCATCGCGGCCAAGGGCGCCAAGGCGCCAGTGCTGGCCTGGCTGACCGACCCGATGGACCTGCAGCTGCTGCAGATCCAGGGGTCCGGCCGCGTGCGCCTGGCCGATGGCAAACAGGTGCGGCTGGCCTATGCGGAACAGAACGGCCACCCGTACCGTGCCATCGGCCGTTGGCTGGTGGACCAGGGCCAGCTGAAGAAGGAAGACGTCACCATGGATGCGATCCGCGCCTGGGCCCGGGCCAATCCCGCGCGCGTGCCGGAACTGCTGCGCAGCAATCCCAGCTACGTGTTCTTCGTGCGCAACCCGGACAGCCCGGAAGGCCCGCGTGGTTCACTGAACGTGCCGCTCACCGCCGGTTACAGCGTGGCAGTGGACCGCACCGTGGTGCCGCTGGGCAGCCTGCTGTGGCTGTCGACCACGCGCCCCGATGGCACGCCCGTGGTACGCCCGGTGGCTGCGCAGGACACCGGCGGCGCTATTGCCGGCGAAGTGCGCGCGGACCTGTACTGGGGCAGCGGCGATGCCGCCGGCCAGCTGGCCGGCGACATGAAGCAGAAGGGCAATATCTGGATGCTGTGGCCGAAGGGCGTGGCCTTGCCGGCGCCGGCCCGGTGAAGCACCCACCTGCGCGCTGCAAGGTCGGGCGATAATGGCGCCATTCCGAACTTTCCGGCCGCGCCTGCGGCCAGGACCCCTGCAATGACCTACGCAAAGCACAACGCAAAACCCGGCGCGAAATCCTCCGCAAAGAAGTACTACAAGCACTGGGCCGAATCGGGCCTGGGCAAGGGCAACGTGCTGATGGAAGCGCGCGGCGAGAAGATCGTGCGCCAGGTGGAAATCTACGGCACCAAGATGGTCTGGGCCGACGAGCACGCCCACAGCGACGACCGCTTCCTGCTGGCCGACCAGCCGGTGTCGTTCCTGGATTTCGACGAGGACGACGAGATCAGCGCGCGCGAATTCGAAAGCGCCTGGAAGAAGGCCAGGGAAGCCACCGGCTACCCGGTGTAACGCTGCCCGGCCGGGGTCAGAGCCCTTTCCTGACGGAAAGGGATCCGACCCCGGATCCGCGTTTTGCACTACATTGGTGCAATGTCCGACCCCGCACCCCCGCCGTCCCTCGATGCCCTCGGCACGCCGCTGGCCTGGGCCGGGGCCGATGGCTGCATTGCCGGCTGCAATCCGGCCTTCGCCCGCTGGCTGGGCGTCAGCGCCCGGCGCCTGCTGGGTCGGCCGTTGGCCGCGCTGGAAGTGCAGGGCGAGGCACTGGCGCATTTCCTGGCTCGCGATGAGCGCGACAGCCTGCGCCTGAACCGGCTGGCACTGGCGGTGCCCGGTGAGGCGCCGCGCTTCGCCGAGGGCTGGATGAGCCGCCGCGACGATGGCGGCTGGTTGCTGGAGGCGCATCCGGTCGACGAATTCCCCGGGCTGGACCCGACCCAGGCCCTGCCCAGCGCGCTCAGCGCGGCGCTGAAGGGCTTGGCCCACGAGCTGCGCAACCCGCTGGCCGGGCTGAAGGGCGCGGCGCAGCTGCTGGCCCGCCGCGCGGCCCAGCGCGATGCCAGCGAACGTGAGCTGATCGAGCTGATCGGCTCGGAGATCGAGCGCCTCAACGGCCTGCTCGACCAGCTGCTGTCGCCGGCCCCGGCCGCGCCGCATGCCGAACTGAACATCCATGCCGCACTGGAGCGCGTGCTGCGCCTGGCCGAGAGCGAAGCTGGCTGGGCGGTGCGCCTGCAGCGCGACTACGACCCCAGCATTCCCGAATTCCATGGCGACGCCGACCGCCTCACCCAGGCGGTCTGGAACCTGGTGCGCAACGCGATCCAGGCCGGCGCCGGCAACATCACCCTGCGTACCCGCGTGGAGCATGGCGTGCGCATCGCCGAGCAGCTGCACACGCTCGCCTTGCGCCTGGAAATCGCCGATGACGGCCGTGGCGTGCCGGAGGAACTGGCCGAGCATCTGTTCCTGCCCTTGGTGAGTGGCCGTGCCGAAGGCACGGGTCTGGGCCTGGCGCTGGCCCAGCAGGTGGCGCGCGAACATCGCGGCACGCTGACCTACCGCTCGCGTCCGGGCCATACCGTGTTCACCCTGCTGCTGCCGATCGTCAGCGGCGCCGCCCTGGCCGAGGAGGCCCCGCGCGATGTCTGAGTCTTCTTCGTCCCCGCAGCGCATCTGGGTGGTCGACGACGATCGTGCCGTGCGCTTCGTGCTGTGCACAGCACTGCGCGAGGCGGGCTACCAGGTCGTCGATTTCGACAGCGCCGCCCCCGCCCTGCAGGCGTTGAGCGAAGGCCCGCCGCCGGCGCTGCTGTTCACCGATGTGCGCATGCCTGGCGACGATGGCCTGGTGCTGCTGGACAAGCTCAAGGCCGCGTTGCCGCAGTTGCCGGTGGTGGTGATGTCGGCCTACACCGATGTGGCCAGCACGGCCGGTGCGTTCCGCGGTGGCGCGCATGAATTCCTGTCCAAGCCGTTCGATCTGGACGATGCCGTGGCGCTGGCGCAGCGTGTGCTGCCGGCCGTTGCACCGGCACTGGCGGCGCCCACACCGGCGGCGGAAGCGCATGGCGACCAGCCGCCGCAACTGGTGGGCGATACCCCGCCGATGCGCGCGCTGTTCCGTGCCATCGGCCGCCTGGCGCAGGCACCGCTGGCGGTGCTGATCACCGGCGAGACCGGCACCGGCAAGGAGCTGGTGGCCAATGCGCTGCATCGCGAATCGCCGCGCGCGCAGGGGCCGTTCGTCGCGCTCAATACCGCCGCGATTCCCGCCGAACTGCTGGAAAGCGAGTTGTTCGGCCACGAGGCCGGCGCCTTCACTGGCGCGCAGCGCCGCCATATCGGTCGCTTCGAGCAGGCCAATGGCGGCACGTTGTTCCTCGATGAGATCGGCGACATGCCGTTGCCGCTGCAGACCCGCCTGCTGCGCGTGTTGGCACAGGGCGAGTTCTTCCGCGTCGGTGGCCGCGAACTGATCCGGGTCGACGTGCGCGTGGTCGCAGCCACCCACCAGGATCTGGAAGGCCTGGTGGCGCAGGGGAAGTTCCGCGCCGACCTGCTGCACCGCCTGGACGTGGTGCGGTTGCAGCTGCCGCCGCTGCGCGAGCGCCGCGAAGACATCGCGCAACTCGCCAGCACGTTCCTGGCCGCCGCCGCGCGCAAGCTGGATACGCCGCCGAAGCGCCTGACCGCCGCCGCACTGCAGGCACTGCGCGAGCACGACTGGCCGGGCAACGTGCGCGAGCTGGAAAACGTGTGCTGGCGGATGGCCGCGTTGGCCGCCGCCGACACCATCGGCGTGGCCGACGTCGATACCGCGCTCAACCGTACACGCGGTCGTCGCAGCAATACCGCCAGCGCCGATCCGGGGCAGTGGGAAGCGCTGCTGGCCGAATGGGCACGCCGTCAGCTGGCCGAAGGCGTGGACGGGCTGCACGCGCAGGTTCGCGAGCGGGTCGACCATGCACTGCTGGAGGCCGCGCTGCAGATCACCCATGGCCGCCGTGCCGAAGCCGCGGCCCGCCTCGGCCTGGGCCGCAATACCCTTACCCGCAAGCTGGGCGCCGGGCGCCGCCGCGGGGCCCATTGAACGGTCCCTGCACGCGATCCTCGCGCCCGCTTGCCGAACTGTTGATCGTTCATGGACGATGCAACGCTTAGTGTCATCTGCAAGGAGTCTTTGATGCGTCTGTCCTTTGCCATCCTGCCGTTGTCCGCCGCCGTGCTGCTGTCTGCCTGCGGCAGCGCGCCGAAAAAGACCGAACCTACTCCGCCGCCGCCGACTGTGGTCAGCGCAGCGAAGCAGGGCGAGGCCAATCTTGCGCCGGCCTCGGCCAGCATTGTCAGTGGCCGCATCGCACTGATGGTGGAGCCCGGTGGCATCCACATCACCGGCCTGATCGGTGGCCTGCAGCCGATGCAGCAGGCCGGTTTCCACATCCACGAGCGCGGCGACTGCAGCGCAGTGGATGCCAGCAGTGCCGGCAACCACTTCAACCCCGGTGGCGCTGCGCATGGCCGCGCCGGCACCGGCAAGCATCACCTGGGCGACATGGACAATCTGCGTGCCGATGCTCAGGGCCGCGCCAACGTCGATATCCACCTCAAGGGCGTTACCCTTGGCGGAGGCGCCGCCACCGATATCGCCGGACGTGCACTGGTCGTGCATGCCAACGCCGACGACTATCGCAGCCAGCCCGCCGGCAATGCCGGCGTCCGCATCGCCTGCGGCGTGATCCGGGTCGTCCGCTGATCACCGCAGGCTTCATCCAGGGAGAGATTCCAATGCGTCTGATCCACACTTCGCTGTTTGCGGCCATCGCCGCGCTGGGCCTGGCGGCCTGCAACCAGCAGCCGGCCGCTCCGCAGACTGAAACCCCGCCGGCCGCTCCGGCCGAGGGCGCCACCACCGAACCGGCTGCAACGCCGGTCCCGGCGGCTGCGCCGGCCGGCGACACCTCGGCCACCGCAGAACTGGCACCGACCCAGGGCAACGAGACCAAGGGCAGCGTCACCTTCAAGGTGGTTGACGGCAAGGTCCACGTGACCGGCCAGATCAGTGGCCTGAAGCCGGGCAGCGAACACGGCTTCCACATCCACGAGAAGGGCGACTGCAGTGCCCCGGACGGCATGAGCGCCGGTGGCCACTTCAACCCGGGCAAGCAGGATCACGGCAGCGTATCCGCCGATCCCCACCACGGCGGCGACATGCCCAACATCAAGGCCGACGACAAGGGCGTGGCCACCATCGACGGCCCGGTGTCGAGCAACGTCAACATCGGCAAGGGTGATGACTTCGACATCATCGGCCGTGGCCTGATCGTCCATGCCGATGCGGATGACTACAAGACCCAGCCGACCGGCAACGCCGGCGCGCGCCTGGCGTGTGCGGTGATCCAGAAGGCCCCGTAAGGGCGCTTTTGCTGGAAACGAAAAACGCCGGTGCAAGCCGGCGTTTTTTCTTGATCGGTAGTGCCGGCCGCTGGCCGGCAAACGCAGATCCGGAGGTTGCCGGCCAGCGGCCGGCACTACCCACAGATCATCCAGATCAGCGCGCCAGCAGCTCGCGCGCGTCCTGCCCGGCTTCGCAGTGCACGAACAACACCGGCACCCCATGTGCTTCCAGCACGGCGGCCATCTGCCGCTGGCGCATCAGGAACTGCTCGTAGATGCCTTTCAGGCGGTCGCAGTCGTTCTTGCTGTGGTCGTAGTGCGCGCACCAGCCGGCCGGGTCGAACAACGCCATGCGCGCCTCGCCATGCGTGTAGCGCAGCAGCGGCTCGGGCGCGGCGTTGAGCCATTCGTCTTCGCCCGGCGCCATGATCGCGGTCTCGATCAGCGGCCACAGCGCGGCCAGGCCCTGGTTGTCGTACTGCATCGACATCATTGCGGCCAGGTCGTTCACGGTGAAATAGCGCGCGTGCTCGATGCGCGCACCAAAGGTGTTCTGCGCCATCAACGCGGTGTCGGCATGGGCCATGCCGTTGGCCAGCAGCGTGTCTTCCAGCGCCTCGGCCACCGCGTGGGTGGTGGCCACGTCGCTGCCGGTCAGCAGGAACGGCACCACGCGCAGGCCACCGCCCACCAGGCCGGCATCGGCCTGGAACGGCAGCGGTACATCACCGTTGGCATCGGTACCGAACGCCAGCAGGCGCGGACCCTGGTTGCGGCCCGGCGCACGCATCTGCAGTTCTTCCAGGCGGCGGTGGATCGGCCAGCCCGGGCGCAATACTTCGGCCGGGTCGAAATGCGCGGCGGCGAACACCAGGTCCAGCTCGGCCACCTGCGGCACCAGCTTGGACAGGTCACGGCCGACGCGTTCGGCCAGTTCACCGGCCTGTTCAGCGCTGAGCACCGCCTGGCGGGGGATTTCACCGCCGGCCAGTTCCAGGGCCAGCACGCCAAGGGCATTCATCGCGGGGTCGGGTTTGCTCATGGTTCCACGGTTGGCCCATCACAGGGCGGCAGCTACACTTGGCTCCATTATGCCTGCTCCGCCGTGCAGGCCATGTTGCAGACACCCTCATCCATGCCAGGTATCTCCATGCCCAACGCTCGTCCCGTCGCCATCCTCGGTGGCGTCCGCATTCCGTTCTGCCGCCAGAACACCGCGTATTCGGATGTCGGCAACCTCGGCATGTCGGTCCGTACGCTGGGGGCGCTGGTCGAACGTTTCGGCCTGCACGGCCAGCAGCTGGGTGAAGTGGCGATGGGTGCGGTGATCAAGCACTCCAGCGACTGGAACCTGGGCCGCGAAGCCACGCTGTCCTCCGGCCTGTCGCCGCTGACCCCCGGCATCACCCTGCAGCGCGCCTGCGGCACTTCGCTGGACAGCATCATCACCGTTGCCAACAAGATCGCGCTGGGCCAGATCGAATCGGGCATCGGCGGCGGTTCGGACACCACCTCCGACGTGCCGATCGTCTACGGCAAGAAGCTGCGCGCGCGCCTGCTGGCCGCCAACCGTGCCAAGAGCACCGGCGACAAGATCCGTGCACTTACTTCCGGCTTCAAGTTCTCCGAGCTCAAGCCCGAGTTCCCGGGCGTGGCCGAGCCGCGCACCGGCAAGAGCATGGGCGACCACTGCGAGGACATGGCCAAGGAGTGGAACATCTCGCGCGACTCGCAGGACGAGTGGGCGGTGTCGTCGCACAAGAAGCTGGCTGCCGCCTATGAGCGTGGCTTCTTCAACGACCTGATCGCACCGTTCCGTGGCGTCGAGCGCGACAACATCCTGCGCCCGGATACCTCGCTGGAGAAACTGGCGACGCTGAAGCCGGCGTTCGACAAGGTCTCCGGCCGTGGCACGCTCACCGCTGCCAACTCCACCCCGCTGACCGACGGTGCCGCCGCCGTGCTGCTGGCCAGCGAAGAGTGGGCGCGTGCCCACGGCCATGAGCCGCAGGCCTATCTGCGCGATGCGCATGTCTCTGCGGTGGACTTCGTGCATGGCGAAGGCCTGCTGATGGCACCGACCGTGGCTGTGCCGGAAATGCTCAAGCGCAACGGCCTGACCCTGCAGGACTTCGACATCTACGAGATCCACGAGGCCTTCGCTGCACAGGTGCTGTGCACCCTGCGTGCGTGGGAGAGCGAGGACTACTGTCGCAACCGCCTGGGTCTGGATGCACCGATGGGCCGCATCGACCCGGACAAGATCAACCTGCTGGGCTCGTCGCTGGCCACCGGCCACCCGTTCGCCGCCACCGGCGCCCGCGTGATCGCGACCGCAGCCAAGCAGCTGGCCGAACGCGGCGGTGGCCGCGCGCTGGTGTCGATCTGCACCGCCGGCGGCATGGGCGTGGTGGCGATCGTCGAACGCTGAGCATGACGGTAGTGCCGGCCGCTGGCCGGCAAGCGCTGGTACGAAAACGCCGCCCGATGGGCGGCGTTTTTCTTGTTCCGGTGGGGGCCGACCGTTGGTCGGCACGCTTCACGGCAACCGCGGGTTGCCGAATTCGTCGCGCTCTTCGTTAGCGTCATACACCGGCGGCTGCACCGCGATCGGCTGCTCTTCCACCGTGGCGCGCAGAGGAGTCTCGGTGCCGCGCACCAGTTCCACGCTGTCCTCGCCGCGCTGCAGTCGCAGTGCATTGGCCAGGCACTGCGCGGCCAGCGCGTGCTCGCCACGCTGCGCGAACAGTTCACCCAATGCCTCCCACGCCGGGGCACCGGCGCCCGCGGCGATGGCCTCGTGCAGGAATGCATCGGCAGCGTCCCACTGCTGCTGGGCCAGGGCCACGCGGCCCTGTGCCAGGCGCAGCGCGGCCGAGTCGTCATGCACGTTGCGCCAGCGCGCCAGGTTGCTCTGGCGGGTGGCAAGGCGCTCGGCGGGAAGGCGACCATACAGCGCCACCAGTTCGTCGTCCCAGCGATGGTCCAGCGCTTGCTCCAGCGCCAGCAGCGCGGGCTCGTCCCAGTTCAGTGCCACCGCGCGGCTGGCATAGGCGCCAACCACGTCCGGAGTGGGGCGCAGCGCCTTGGGCGTGGCTTCCCACTGCGCAGCCAGCGCATTGACGTCGGCCGCTTCCAGCAGCGCCTGTGCCGCCAGGCGTGCTTCCAGCTCGCTGTTCGCGTCGGCCGGCAGCACCTTGCTCTGGCGCAGTGCACCCAGCTGGCCATACGCCTCGTGGGCGCGACCGGCCTGTGCCAGCGCTTCGGTTCGCAGCCACAGACCACGCGGCGGCAGCGGCTGGATCGCCGCCACATCCAACGCGTTGATCGCATCCACCGGCAGGTCGCGCGCCAGTAGCTGTTCGGCGCGCAGCAGCGCCTGCAGGGTGGCATCGCTCTCGCCCAGACGCTGCAGCAGCGCCTCGCCGGCGGGGCCATCGGCACGCGCCTGCGCACTGCGCACGGCGTTGGCCAGCGCCACCGCGCTCACTTCCGGATCCTTGGCGGCGCCGTCCAGCAGCTTCTCGGCACGCTGCCACTGGCCGTGCTCATAGGCCTGCAGGCCGTCGATCAGGCGCACCCGGCCCTGCCTGCGGCGGTAGCGGCCCCAGGCGCGGAACGGTGCAGCGATCAGGCTCCACAGCAGCCACAGCACCAGCACCGCAATCACCGACAGCAGCGCCACCTTCGGCAGGTTGCTGTGGTAGTCGTAGCCGCCGTAGCGCAGGGTCACTTCGCCGAAGCGGTTGAGGTCATCGGCGCCGAGCCATTGCGCGGCAACCACGCCGATGGCCACGGCCAGCAACAGCACGACCAGGGATTGCAAGGGTTTCATGGGGGATTACCTCCGGTCGGTCTGGGTACGCAGCTGCTGCAGGGTGCTGCCAAGAACAGCGTTGCTGGCCTGCAGCGGAAGCTCGCGCAAGGCCTTCAGTTCAGCACGTTGCGCGCGCAGGGCCGGTGAATCCGGCCAACGCCGCTGTGCCCAATGCTCCACGCGGTCCAATGCGGTATTGCGGCCCGTGCGGTCGCCGCGCTCGATTGCGGCACGTGCCAACGTCAGTTCCAGCTGCAGCGCATCGTCGGCATTGCGCTGCTCGGCGGCAGTCAGCGGGCCGTTCTGGCGGCTCGGGGTGATGTCCACGAACGGCGCCAGCGTGGCCTGCCACCACGGCTTGGCGGTGCTGCTGCCGGTCGTGCCGGTGATCTGCGAGGGCAGGCCCTGCAGCGCGCGGGCCAAGGCATCCAGCCGCTGCAGTGACTGCACACGCGGGCCGGTACCCAGCGCATCCAGCGCATCGCGTTCCTGTACCAGTGCCTGGCGCAGATTCAGGCTTTCGCTGTCGGGCAGATCGGCCAGTGCGGTGGCGGCCTGTGCATACAGACGGCGTGCGCCCTCCACGTCATCCGCGTAATTCAGGCGCTGTGCCGCCTGGGTCAACAGCAGTTCGGCCTCATCGCGCTGTACCGCCTGGCGGCCCTGGTTGGCGCTGTCGACCAGCTTGGCCAGGTTCTCTTCCAGCAGTGCACTGCGCTGCGAGAGGCCCAGCATCTCGTCGCGCAGCACGCGGTTGGTGGTCGCCGCGTCCTGCAGGCGCTGGCTGGTCGCGCGCTGGTCGCGGCGCAATGCGTCCAGCGTCGCCTCCAGGCCCTGCAGCTGCACGGCCATGGTCTGTGCCTGCGCGTGCTGTTCTTCCTGTTGCTGCTGCCAGACGTACCAACCGGCATAGCCGCCCACGCCAAGCACGACCACCCCGGCCAGCGGCAGCAGCCAGCGCACGGGTCGATGGGGTGAAGCAGTGGGCGGAGTGTCGTTCATCGGGCTTCCTTGTCGGCTGTGTTGCCAGTCGGTTCCGGCAGGCCGCGTTGTGCACAGCATCACTGTTGCCGACCACAGCGGCAAGCGTGACCCACGTCCCTGTTCAGGTCGCTGCCGGGACGGTGAGCGTGGCGTGTGCAGCCGCCACCAGCTGCGCGGTGGTGGGGCCGGCGGCGCGCACGATGTGTTGCAGGCCCAGTGCCCGCGCCTGTTCGCCGAGGCGATCACTGGCTACGACTGCGGTTGCGTGTGCCTGCAGGCGCTGCTGCAATGCGGCTGGAAGCTGCTGCCAGAAATGCTGCAGCGCTTCGCCACTGCTCACCGCCAGCACCCACGGCTGCGCTGAATGCGGCAATCGGGCCAACGTGCGGGGCGGCAGGCGCAGCAATCGGCGCTGGTAGACGTCGGCGCGTTCGATCGTGGCACCCGCCGCCTGCAGTTGCGCAGCGATCAGGCCACGCCCGCCGGGCGCGGTCACCAGGCCGATGCACAGGCCCTGTACGTCGGCCAGCACTGGCATCGCGAGCAGCCCCTCGCTGTCCATCCGCCGCGGTGCGTGCACCTCGCCGACGCCCAGCGCCTGCAGCGCACGCGCGGTGCCTTCGCCCACGGTCAGCCACGGGCTGCGCTGCGCTTCGGCCAGCGGCAGCAGGGACGCGGCTGCGGCAACGGCGGCCGGGCTGGTGAACACCACCCGATCGCAGTTCAGCGCGCGTTGCAGCTGGCGCACCACTAGCGTGCCCTTCAAGCGCTGCAGGCGCCACGGCGAAAGGGCCAGCACATGCCCGCCCAGCCCAGCAACGGCGCGGCGCAGCGCCACATGCTGGCCCTGCGGGCGCAGTGAAACCAGGGTCCAGCCCGCGTCGGAACCGGCGGCGCCAGTGGGTATCGTATGGTCGGCCATTGCCTGCATTATGCGGGCCCTTCGTTGTCTGGTCTCTGCTCCGATGTCCGTTGATGCTCTGACTTCCTCGCTGGCCGCCCTGCAGGACGTGCTGGACTGCATGCCGGCGGTGCGCGCCATGCAGATCCAGCTCGACGGCTATGCCGACGGCGTGCTGCGCATCACCGCGCCGCTGGCCGCCAACGTCAACGACAAGGGCAACGCCTTCGGTGGCAGCCTGGCCTCGGTGCTGACCCTGTCCGGCTGGGCGCTGGTCAGCCTGCGCCTGCGCCTGGCCGGCCACGATGCCGAGGTCTACGTGGCCGACAGCAACCTGCGCTACCTGGCCCCGGTCTACGAAGACCTGCACGCCCATGCCGAAGCCGCTGAGGCCAGCGGCTGGGATGCCTTCCTGAACACCTTCCGCCAGCGCCGCAAGGCCCGCATCAGCATCATCGCCACCCAGCCCGGTGCCGATGGCAAGCCCGCCGCCGAGTTCAGCGGTCGCTTCGTTGCCTTCGCCAAAGGGTAGGATGGCAGGCTGACGTTCTGGGGAAACCACCGATGCGCCGCCTCATCCAGTTCCTGATCTGTTCCCTGCTGCTGGCCAGCGCCGTGGCCTCGGCCGACGACCTCAGCCGCAAGCAGCGCAAGCTGCTGGAAGAGACCCAGATCGCCTACGGCGCCACCATCCGCTGGGGCAGCATGGACGATGCCATCGGCTATCTGGACCCCAAGCTGCGCAAGGAAAAGCCGCCCACCGAGTTCGAGCTCAACCGCTACGCGCAGCTGCGCGTGTCGTCCTACCGCGAGCGCAGCAGCGCCTCGCTGGACGGGGGCCTGGTCGAACGCCGCGTCGAAATCGGGGTGATCAACCAGAACACCCAGGCCGAGCGCACCGTGGTCGTGGTCGAGCGCTGGCGCTGGGACCCGGAAGCCAAGCGCTGGTGGCAGACCGCCGGCCTGCCGGACCTGTGGAAAGGGCAGTGACGGGCCGCGTCCGGCTTGTGCGACAATCGGCGCCCGCTTAATCGACCCGTGACCTGAGTGAATTACGAAGAGTTGCTGGCCTTTGCAGGCCGAAACCCGATGCTGTCCGCGGCCCTGGTCGGCCTGACCGTGGCCATCATCGTCACCGAGATCCGCCGCCTGTTCCGGGGCTTCAAGGGCATCAAGCCCGCCGAACTGACCCAGCTGATCAACGCGGGCGGCACGGTGGTGGTCGACCTGTCGGCCAGCGGTGACTTCGAGAAGGGCCACATTGCCGGCAGCCGCAATGCCCAGGCCAGTGCCTTCGGCCCGGACAACAAGCTGGTGGCCAATGCCAAGCAGTCGCCGGTGGTGCTGGTGTGCCGCAGCGGCAACGCCTCGGAAACCGCCGCCAAGGCGCTGAAGAAGGCCGGCTTCGAAAAGGTCTACGTGCTCGACGGCGGCATTCCCGCCTGGCAGCAGGCCGAGCTGCCGCTGGTCAAGGGCCGCAACTGATTGCCGCAGGTGGCGGATCCGGCCTTGTATGGGCCTGATGCCGCCCCCATCGCAGTAATTCGACCATCGTTTTCATTGCATTCACCTGGAGTTACTGGAAATGTCCGAAGAGATCACCAACGGCGCCGCTGCGCCGGTCGATGCCGCCACCGGCCCTGCTTTCACCGTCGAGAAGATCTACGTCAAGGACGTCTCCTTCGAGTCGCCGAACGCTCCGACCATCTTCAACGACCAGGTGCAGCCGGAGCTGCAGCTGAACCTGAACCAGCAGGTGCAGCGCCTGGGTGAGAACGCCTTCGAAGTCGTGCTGGCCGTGACCCTGACCTGCCAGGCCGGTGAGCGCACCGCCTATGTGGCCGAAGTGAAGCAGGCCGGCGTGTTCGGCCTGGTCGGCCTGGACCCGCAGTCAATCGACGTGCTGCTCGGCACCCAGTGCCCGAACATCCTGTTCCCGTACGTGCGCCAGCTGATCAGCGACCTGATCCAGGCCGGCGGCTTCCCGCCGTTCTTCCTGCAGCCGATCAACTTCGAAGGCCTGTACGCAGAAACCCTGCGCCAGCGCCAGGAGCAGGGCGACGCGCCGTCGCTGGCTGACTCCGAGCCGGCTGGCAACGCCTGATTCCTGCCGCGACGTCACGGATGAGCACTCCCGCTGACAAGATCGCCGTGCTGGGCGCCGGTTCCTGGGGAACCGCGCTGGCCAGCCTGCTCGCACGGCACGGTCACCCGACCGTGCTGTGGGGGCGCGATGCTGCCGTGGTCGACGCCATCGACCAGCGCCACGAGAACCCGCGTTACCTGCCGGGCATCCCGCTGCCGGACAGCCTGCGTGCCAGCACCGACCTGGCGTCGGCGGTGGAGGGCGCGGCCTGGATCCTGGTGGTGACCCCGTCGCATGCCTTCGGTGAAACCGTGCGTGCGCTGGCGCCGCTGCGTCCGGCCGGTGCCGGCGTGGCCTGGGCCACCAAGGGCTTCGAACCCGGTTCGGGCCGCTTCCTGCATGAAGTGGCGCGCGAAGTGCTGGGTGAGGACGTGCCGCTGGCCGTTGTCACCGGGCCGTCGTTCGCCAAGGAAGTGACCCAGGGCCTGCCGACGGCGATCACCGTGCACGGCGACGTGCCCGAGTTCGCGCAGACGGTGGCCGAGGCGATGCACGGCCCGGCGTTCCGTGCCTACACCGGCGACGACATGGTCGGTGCCGAGCTGGGCGGTGCGATGAAGAACGTGCTGGCCGTGGCCACCGGCGTGGCCGACGGCATGCAGCTGGGCCTGAACGCCCGTGCCGGCCTGATCACCCGTGGTCTGAACGAGATGCTGCGCCTGGCCGCTGCCATCGGCGCCAAGCCGGAAACGTTGATGGGTCTGGCCGGCCTGGGCGATCTGGTGCTGACCTGCACCGGCGACCTGTCGCGCAACCGCCGCCTGGGCCTGGCCCTGGGCCGTGGCCAGACGCTGCAGGATGCCGTGCGCGAAATCGGCCAGGTGGTCGAGTCGGTGCAGACCGCCGACGAAGTGATGCGACAGGCGCGCCGTCATGGCATCGACCTGCCGATCTCTGACCGCGTGCGTGCCGTGCTGCACGGCGAGCAGACGCCGGAAGAAGGCCTGCGTGCATTGCTGGCGCGGGAACAGAAACCGGAATACCCGGACACGCTGTTCAAGTGAATCGAAAAACCCCGGCCCAGTGCCGGGTTTTTTTTTGTGTGCGCCCCATCCACGCATGGCGTGGATCTACGACGGACCCCGCTTCTGGTAGCTGCCAACCTTGGTTGGCGCCCGGTAGCGCGGGGCCATGCCCGCCGGCATTCATCACCGCGCCCGCGGCGGCGCGCTGGTGTTGTCCATGTCCGAGAAGATCAACCACGGCCCATCGCTCACGCGCTTCAACGTGAGCGTGAACTTGCCGGTATCGACCACGTTGCTGCCGTAGCGGTAGGCACCAATGATGTAGCCCGTGTTGCCCCCCATCGAATACGCCAGGGCACGCAACCGCAACGGGCTGCTGCCCTGGCCGGCATACGCAGCCTCGATCGCACTGCGGCCGCGCACCGGCGGCTGGTTGCTCTGCAGCACAAAGCCATCCTCGGCGAACAGCGCAGCCAGTGCCTTGGCATCACCGTTGCGCCACGCCTGCTCATAGTCGCGCAGTACACGGTCCAGCGGTGCGGGCAGGGCTGCATCCGGGAGAGGCTTCGCGCCTTCTGCATCGTGGGCAATTGCTGGCGATGCCAGCAGCAGGGCACTGCAGAAGATCATGGCGAGTGGTGTACGGCGCATGCGTCCGGCTCCAGGCGATGACGGGAAGCTGTCAACGCATCCTAGCGCGGTGCTGGTTAGAATCACGCGGCCGTCGACGCGGACGATGCAGCGCAGATCAGACAAGGACACGCGATGAAGATGCGAATCACAGGGATGGCGATGATGGTCGCGCTGCTGGCGGCCTGCGGGCAGGCACCGGCGCCGGATGCAGCACCGGCCGCACCGGCACCGACCACCGAAGCACCGGCCGCCGCAGCAACAGTGGTCGAAAAGGAACCGTCCATCGAAGACGGTGTGGATCCCGCGGTATGGGACAACGAAGGCGAACCGGAAGACCCGAGCGCCGGCGGCGAACTGACCTGCGCGGACAATCCGCTGGCGACGCATTTCTTCACCCTGGTGGGTGGCAACGCCGTGGACGACTGCGGTCGCAAGGATCCGAAGGTTCTTGCCGCGTTCAACGCCCTGATGAAGAACACGGCCGCGGCCGAATCCGCCGACAAGGAGATTCCGTCGCTGCGCGAACGCCTGTTGAGCGGACCCAGCGGGCCTGGCGAACTGGTAGTGCTGCAGGGCGAGCCGTGGTGGTTCTACACCGCCTGCCAGGCCCACGACTGTCCCGGCACCGCGTTGGCAATGCTGTACTCGCCCGATCAGTCGAAGCTGGTCGGCCGTCTCACCGCGCGCTGCCGTGTGTGGTGGCTGGGCGAGCCGACGGCGGAACAACGTGCGCAGATCGAACAGCGCCAGCCACTGCAGGATGCTGCGTTGAAGGAAGACAGCGCGCTCTGCGAGTGATGTGGCGCGCGCCGCAGCGCCGGGCCGTGCCCGGCGTTGCAGTGAGCGTTGTTCCCCGTGTCACCCTTCCGGGCGCATGCGTGCGCTGACCTGTGCGGTCAGCGACAGACTGGCCATCATCAGGCCCTCCATCACGCGGTCGCCCACGTACTCCTCGTCGGGACCGTTCTGGCGCACGCGCTCGGCAGCCAGCAGCATTTCCAGCGCCACGCGCAGACCGGTCAATGCGCAATCCGCGTCGGCTAGCGCCATGCGGCGTCCCGGCATCTGGTGACGTTCGGGCCAGGGCTGGCCGTCGGCGGCGGAGCCCTTGCCGATGCGGTCGAGCGTGGCGATGAAACCGAGAGGATCGTGCGCGTGCGCCGCTTCCGAAGGCACGTCCGCGTTGGCGGGTACGTACTGCGTGCGTAGTCGGGAGGATTCGGGTGTGCTCATGGCAGTGCTCCGTGCAGGAAAGACGGTAGCCGCCACACAAAGGTGGCGGGCGGAGACGTGGCTCGAAAACCGGGAGATCACGAACAAGACCGGCAGGCACAAGGCCTCCACGCTCCGCCCGCCATGGCCGGCAGGCGGACCGACCGGCGCCACACAAGGTGACGCCGGCCGGCAAGCGCAAAACAACGTTCGTGATCTGACGGGTTTTCGAGTCCCGGCCACCCTTTCCCGGTGGCACGTCATCTGTACCGCCGTCGCTGCGCAACGCCAATCAGACAAGTTGCAAACAGCGTTCGATCGAAGACGCCTTCGGCATTCTTGCATGCTGTTAAGTAGCCGCAGACCGAGGCGCCGCAATGGCCGCAGCGGCTTGGGCAATATGCGACACGGATCGAAGTTGATGACGTGGCGTATGGATACCCGATCAAGCCGATGACGACAGTGCGGAGCGAAGAACGTAAATCGACATCGATGCACTCTGATCTGTCAGCGCTCTTCGCGTCTCTCGTACCAGGCTTGAGTACGATTCACGATCCGCACCACAGACAGCATCACCGGCACCTCGATCAGCACGCCCACCACGGTGGCCAGCGCCGCCCCGGAATGCACACCGAACAGCCCCACCGCTGTTGCCACCGCCAGCTCGAAGAAGTTACTGGCGCCAATCAGCGCTGAAGGGCCGGCCACGCAGTGCGCCACGCCCAAACGACGATTGAGCAGGTAGGCCAGGCCTGAAGTGAAGTAGACCTGGATCAGGATCGGCACTGCAATCAGTGCAATCACCAGCGGTTGCTTCACGATCTGCTGGCCCTGGAACCCGAACAGCACCACCAGCGTCAGCAGCAGCGCGGACAGGGACAGCGGCCCCAACCTTCGAAGCGCGAGTTGCAGCCCCGCCTCGCCGCTGCGCGAAAGGATCCAGTGCCGCAGCAGTGCAGCGACCAGTACTGGCGCCACAATGTAGAGACCCACCGACAACAGCAGCGTGTCCCACGGCACGCTGATCGCTGACAGGCCCAGCAGCAGTGCAACCACCGGCGCGTAGGCAATCACCATGATCGCGTCGTTCAACGCCACCTGGCTCAGAGTGAAGTTGGCATCACCGCGGCACAGGTTGCTCCACACGAACACCATGGCAGTACACGGCGCCGCTGCCAGCAGGATCAGCCCGGCGATGTAGCTGTCGATCTGTGCTGCGGGCAGCCAGTCCGCGAAGGCATGGCGCAGGAACAGCCAGCCCAGCAGCGCCATCGAAAACGGCTTGACCGCCCAGTTGATGAACAGTGTTACCCCGATGCCCTTCCAGTGCTGCTGCAACTGGCGCATTGCGCTGAAGTCGACCTTCAGCAGCATCGGGATGATCATCAGCCAGATCAGCGCGGCAACCGGCAGGTTGACCTTGGCGACTTCGGCTGAGGCCAGCTCCGCGAAAACAGCGGGTAGGAAGTGGCCCAGCAGCGTGCCGACCGCAATACAAAGCCCGACCCAGAGCGTCAGGTAGCGCTCGAACAGATTCATGGGGGTAGTCACGGCATGCGATCAGTTGGCGGCAGCTGTCCGATCCGATCCAGCGTGTGCTGCAGCGCCTCGCGGTCGGACCACAATGATTCGGGCAAGGCGAGCAATGCACGCAGGCGCGCTTTCACGATGGCATGGGCCAGCGCGAACGCCGCGACTTTCTCGGCATCGCTGCCCGCCACGGCCGCTGGATCGGGCAGGCCCCAGTGGCTGCGGACGAAGTCACCGAACACCACCGGGCAGGCCTCCGCTGCGGCTGAGTCGCATACGGTGATGACCAGATTCATGGGCGCTGCATCCACGAACTCATCCCACGACTTGCTGCGCAGCCCTTCAATGGGCATTCCTTCGGCCTGCAACTGGGCCAGCGCGAATGGATTGACCTGACCGGTGGGCTGGCTGCCCGCACTGAATGCCGTGAAGCGATCGCCGCCCCAGGCGCGCAGGGTGGCTTCAGCAAGCACGCTGCGGGCGCTGTTGCCGGTACAGAGAAACAGGACATTGCGGGTCATGGAGCAATTGCCTTGAGAGGAGAGGATCTGTGTGGGGTCAGCACTTGCAGGCAGGCGCCGTGGGCACGCATTGCTCGGTTGGCGAGCCCGCGCAGCAGTTGTGCGTCAGGTACTCGATCAAGCCGTTCATCGCATCGAAATTGGCGCGGTAGCAGACATGGCGGCCCCGGCTTTCGCTCTCCACCAGGCCGGCCTGCACCAGCTCCTTCAAGTGGAAGCTGAGCGTGGCTGGGGGCACCTGCAGGGCCGTGGCGATATCGCCTGCCATGCGACCTGCCGGGCCAGCCTCTACCAGCAGGCGGAAGGCAGCCAGGCGGGTGGCATGACCCAGCGCAGTCAGGGCGGCAATTGCATTCAATGTTTCCATATTTCTAGAATAGTCGAATGAATAAGCCCAACACAAGCTCCCACCTGCCCAATCTGGTGCACGCCTCGCTGCCCCAGCCCGATCACCACCAGCTCGCCGCGGCAGATCCGGGACCGCCACGCATCCTCCTGCTCTACGGCTCGCTTCGGCCGCAGTCGTTCAGTCGCAAGCTGGCGCTGGAAGCCGAGCGATTGCTGCGTCACCTTGGGTGCGAGACCCGCATGTTTGATCCGCATGCGCTGCCCATGCTGGACAGCGTGGACACAAGCCACCCCGAAGTGCAGCGGTTGCGTGCGTGGTCGCAGTGGTCGGAAGGCCAGGTCTGGGTCAGTCCGGAGCGGCACGGCACGGTCACCGGCGTGTTCAAGAACCAGATCGACTGGTTGCCATTGGAGGATGGCAGCTTGCGGCCCACGCAAGGCCGCACGTTGGCCGTGATGCAGGTGAGCGGCGGTTCGCAGTCGTTCAACACGGTCAACACGTTGCGCGTGCTGGGCCGGTGGATGCGCATGCTGACCATCCCCAACCAGTCGTCGGTGGCCAAAGCCTGGCAGGAATTCGATGACGAAGGGCGAATGAAGCCCTCGCCGTACTACGACCGGGTGGTGGACGTGATGGAGGAGCTGGTGAAGTTCACGCTGTTGACGCGTGGCAGGACGGATTACCTGGTGGACCGTTACAGCGAGCGCAAGGGCGATGCGCATGCCGCTGCATTGGCATGGGCCGCAGGCGCTGCAGCTTCCTGACTTCCAGTACGCAAACGCGCTCCACTACCCACTTCTACTTGCTTGCGCGCCGCGCGCCTTTCTCGTCT
The DNA here is from genome assembly GCF_032911525.1 of Stenotrophomonas veracruzanensis. Classification (NCBI taxonomy): domain Bacteria; kingdom Pseudomonadati; phylum Pseudomonadota; class Gammaproteobacteria; order Lysobacterales; family Lysobacteraceae; genus Stenotrophomonas; species Stenotrophomonas veracruzanensis. The sequence continues at coordinate 33,596 of NZ_JAWJTI010000019.1, read as the reverse complement.
TCGTCCTTTGCATCACCGCGGCTCTGCGCGAACTCCGGGAACGTCTTCGCGATCGAATCCTTGTCCGGCAGGATGTAGAACACACCGCCCTTCTCGAACGTGGACTGCACGATCTGGTCGTAGAACGCGGGCGAGACGTTGATGCAGCCGTGGGTGACGCGGTTGTCGTCCGGCGTCGGCGTTGCCAGCCGTTGGGCGCGCTTCTCTTTCGGGGTGCCTGGCGGCAGCGGGTGCATCGAGACGGCGGAATCGTAGTCCACCCACAGCACGCGCCCGGCATCGTCGGAGGGGCCGTAGCCACCAATGAAGCGGCCCGCCGGGGTGGTGCGGTCATGGCCTGGAATCGCACTCAGTGCGAGCTTGGCAACGCCCGGGGCCGAGTGATCACCGATGGCCGAACCGAACAGTGCCGGTGCTGCACCGCGCAGCTTGCCGTCGCCACCGAAGACCAGTACCTGTGCCGCCGCCTTGTCCATGATCGCGAACGGATAGCCCTGGTTGTCCTTGCTGGCGACGACCCAGCCAGCCAGTTCAATCACTGTCTCGGACACGCTCTGGTCGGGCGGAAGCTCATCAACGGCGGCCACAGGTGTTTCAGACGCGTCCTTGTCCTTGTCCCTGGCATTGGCTACGCCGCTGCACGCGACGACCAGTGCCATGGCCAGTGCGGCATGGAGGGCGCGGCGTGCAGGGGAGGAGGAAGTGCGAATGGGACGACTCCTTGCAATGCAATCTTGGTGGAAGGATGCCAGTGGCCGGCGAAGGCCACTGGGTCCCGATACACCCGATACAGAGGTGGATCAATTCAAACGGTGAGGGAGCGATTATCCGCGCGGCTTGCGGCCGGCAGGTGCCCTTTCAAGCTGCTGCACGCGGCCTTCGATCTGGTCCAGGCGCTGGTTGGCCTGCTGTGCGGACTGGTTGGCGGACTCCGCGCTCTGCGCGGCACCCTGCACCTTTACGTCGAGCTGATCGAGACGCGAGTTGATGGTTGCAAACTCGTTCTTGTAAGAGGCGCAGGCGCCAAGGCTGACGGTGGCGATGAGCGCTACAGCAAGTGCGCGGGCCGTCTTCATGTGTTGCGGGTTCAGGTTCATTGCACTCCCTCCTTCGTCTGGGGAAGCTGGAATATAGCGGCGTTTGTTCCCGGCGCTACCAAGCGCTTTCAGCTGGAATTTGAATACGTGGATGCACTGTGAAGTCCGTTTCTGACTCAGCATTAACAAGCGGGATCAGGCGAGCTGATGTACGCCGGCCGATCGCCTTGTGCCTGTTCAGAACAGCCAATTCATCTGTATGAAGCCGCTGTCACATCGATTGCACTTCTGTGCCGTTGTCGGCAGCACCCGCCATCAGGCATCGGCTCGCCTCACGCGCGATTGCGGGGCGCGCGCAGCACGGAATCGCTCAGTCCGCGAACGTCACGCTCTCCATGATTCCGTAATTCTCACTGTCCCCCACCTCCTCTGAGTACGAGTAGGCAGCCCAATCCGGGAGCGAGACGACCACGCTCGTATGGACGAGATTGATCACGACTTCCAGGTTCAACACTTCGAAGCGATGGTGGCCGCGGATGATAGGGACGGTGCCAGTGAGCCGCTATTGGAAAAGTTGCAATTCGCCCTGATGCGAAGGCAATTCGACGCAGGCGTGCTCCACGCACGCCTGCGCAGCAAGTGCGGGGGAGATCGCACCTTGAAATGCGGCCATGCAGAGTTCCCTGAACGGGAACCATATTTATACACCAGTCAGTTCAATATTCAGGGTCGATTAGACCCCCTAACGGATAATTCACACCTGTCGACCGCCTCATCTCTCTCCCCCTCCCGGGAGGCGGCCGACGAAACCAAAATAATTAAAGGTGTGTCCCGATGAACAAGAATTCGCTGCTCGCCCTGGGTCTTCTGGCTGCTCTGCCGTTCGCTGCATCGGCAACCGATGGCCTGTCGTACAACTACGTTGAAGGCGGCTACGTGAACACCGATGCCAAGGGCGGCGACGCCGATGGCTGGAAGGTGAAGGGTTCCGTGGCGGTGCACCCGAACTTCCACATCTTCGGCGACTACAGCGCCCAGGAAACCGACAAGTTCAAGAATGACGTCGACCAGTGGCGCCTGGGTGTCGGCTACAACTATGGCATCGCACCGAACACCGACCTGGTGGCCCGTGTTGCGTACCAGAAGTACGACGAGAAGCGCGGCCTGGACTTCAACGGCTACTCCACCGAAGTGGGCGTGCGCACCGCGTTCAACCCGTACGTGGAAGGCTACGTGATGGCAGGCTACGAAGATTTCAGCAAGAAGCACGGTTACAACCCGGACGGCGAGTTCTACGGCCGTGTCGGCGCCACCGCCAAGTTCAACCAGAACTGGGGCCTGAGCGGCGAAGTGAAGCTGGCCAAGGCCGGCGACCGCGAGTGGTTCGTGGGTCCGCGCTTCACCTGGTAACAAACGCCTGTCGTTAGTGCGTGTTGTGCTGGCGTGTGACTCTCTCTCTCTCTCCCACACGCCAACCGAAGCCCGGCCTCGCGCCGGGCTTCACTTTTATGGGCGCTGTGGCGCCACAATGCGGTATGGGCGACCTTTCCTCCCTCGCAGGCACCGGCACGGCCTACCAGGAGCATCTGGCGCCTGCGCCGCTGCGTGGCCACTTTGGCCAGCTTTGGCAGAGCCAGCTTCCTGCCGATGCCGATGGGCACATCACCGTATTGCCCGATGGCTGCGTGGATATCCTCTGGCGCGACGGTGCGTTGTTCGTGGTCGGCCCGGACCGCGTGGCCGCGCACCCGGCGCTGGCACCCGGTGCACAGGTGCTGGGCGCACGCTTCCGTCCCGGCCAGGCATTGGCCGCGCTGGGCCTGCCTTTGGCCGGGATCATCGGCCAGGCCGTGCCACTGGCCGATCTGAAGGGCACGTGGGCGAACAAGGCTGCGGCCTCCATCGGCGACACCGCGCCTGCACTGCGCCTGCAGCGGATGGCGCACTGCCTGCAGCAGCATATGGGTGCGTCCGCGCTCGATACGTCGGCGCAGCGTGCACATGTCCTGTTCCGGGCGCTCGCCGCGGGTGACGCCACGCTGGATACGCTGGCGGCGCACTTGAGCCTGAGCCCGCGCAGCCTGCGACGTTTCAGCCAGTTGCAGTTCGGCTACGGCGCCAAGACGCTGGAGCGGATCCTGCGCCTGCAACGCTTCCTGCGCCACAGCCGTGCGCTGCCGCAGCACTCGCTGGCGATGCTGGCCGCAGAGGCCGGCTATGCCGACCAGGCCCATCTCAGCCGCGAGGCGCGCGAGCTTGCCAGCATGACCGCACGCGAACTGCGCCTCGAATGGGGCCAATGATGGCCGTTTCGTTCAAGACCGCGATGCCGTGCTGATTGAAGCTGGGCTCCCACCCAGGAGCCACGCCATGAGCCATACCGCGCCCCACGATGCCGAACGCCGCATCGACAACATCGAATTCAACGTCGCCGACATCGCCCGTAGCAAGCGCTTCTACGGCGAGGTGTTCGGCTGGCATTTCACCGACTATGGCCCGGCCTACACCGAGTTCGACGACGGCCGTCTGAAAGGTGGCTTCGTGGCCGACGCGCCGGTGCGTGCCCACGGGGGGCCGCTGGTGATCCTCTACTGCGCGGACCTGGCCGATGCACAGCAGCGTGTAATCGCTGCCGGTGGCGAAGTCGTACAGGCGGTGTTCGCGTTCCCCGGCGGCCGCCGCTTCCACTTCCGTGATCTGGACGGCTACGAACTGGCGGTCTGGAGTGATGCGACCTGAACCTGCTGATACCCGCCGCGGAGCATGCGTACTGGGCCGAGCCAGGCAGAGTCCAGCGCATGCTGATCCCCATTTCCGCGTATGTGCAGCAGGCCGACGGCAATACCGTGCAGGTGGTGGTGCTGGACGCAGACGCGCGTGCGGCGTTGCAGGCACTCGGCATGGCGGGGCAGGCGGCGACATTGTGCGCCGAAGTGGGCGACGACATCGGCAAAGCCCGCTTGTTCGCTGCCCTGCGTGACCGGGGCGTAGCGTTCTTGGCCGGTCGCGAATGGAGCCCGGCCGAGGTGTTTGCCTGGCTTCGCGACCGCGGTCTGCTCGAAGGTCCGTATCTGCGCATCGGCTGGACCGACCCACGGCAGTACGTTGTCTGCATCGACCCGTGATGCGTCCAGGCTGATACGGCCCTAGCGGACCGGCTTGCGATACGCCTCCGACAGCGTGGCCTTGTACTGCGCCAGCGGTTGCAGCCCCATGACCTGGCGCCGTGCGTCCAGTCCGTCCATGTCTTCGGTGGGCCGCAGCTCCATCGTGCCGTCGCCGGCGGTGGTGAACTGGCTGCCGTAACGCTGCGGCTTGCCCTGCGCGAGCAGTACGCGATCGGTCAGCAACGCCAGATCGGGAAGATCGGCCTCGCCGGCCTTCGCCGCATGTTCGATCATCGGCAGTACCTGCGCCTGGAACGCGGGATCGTGATCGGCGTGCTGGACGATCAGCCAGGCCGCCTTGGCCCCGTCATGGCCGACCCGCGAATAGGTCGGCCAGCCCTTGTCGGCAATCATGGTCTTCAACCAATCGGCATTGGCCTGGGCCACCGGTGCTACGCCCTTGAACGCATTGCCACCCCCCGCGTCGATGGCCACATGCTGGGCGGCCTGGTCACGTGCGGCGCGCTCCAGCAGCTCTTTGCGCAACGGGGCGTCCAGCTGCGCGAGGCGTTGCTGCTCGGCGGCTTCCACGCGCCGCTGCATGTCCGGCCACGCCGGATCGGCGCGCAGGGCGTTCAGGCCCGGTCGATCCTTGTGCAGCAGATCATCGAATGACAAGCGCCCGCGGGGCAGCAGTTGGTTCACGTAGTCCATTGCCTGGCTGCGGTCGCCGGCAGCGGCCGTGCATTCCACCAGCAGCAGCTCGCCGCCGTCGGGGAAGCGGCCACCACGCTGCAACAGCTCGCCGAGCAGTCGCGCGCATCCGCTGAAGTCGTCGGCGCCGTAGCGATCGAGGGCGGTGAAGAAGGGATCCTCGGCAGCGGCGTGCGCGCCAAGCGGTGTTCCCAACGCCAGAGCGAGGGCCACGGTTGTGGCGGATGCGCGCAGCCACTGCATCGATGTATGGGACATCAGCGTCTTCCTCCGTGAAGTGCAGGGATGGCCACGTGCTGCCGGCCTCATGGCCCAGGCTAGCAGTGTCATGGCGCTGTCTCAAACGCACGCGGCATCCGCCGCGACCTGAGAACCGCTCCGTCGCCGATCAGGAGCTTCGGCTATGATCGCCCGCACATCGCCACGCGCGATGCGCCCGTCTCAAGCCTGCAGGAACCGCCGTGAACTCCCAGCCCGCACCGATCACCGCCCTCAACCACACGCTCGACAACGAGCCGCAGCAGATCACCGCGCCACTGACCCATTCGGCGGCGTTCCTGGTGCTGAAGGTGAAGGATGACGAGGCGTCGATCGCCAAGGCGCGCGAGGTGCTGGCCAGCACCGATGATCTGATCAAGAACACCGCCATCCGCGAGATCGAGCGCACCTTCACCTGCAACGTGGCCATTGGCTACCGCGTTTGGCAGCCGCTGGTGGGCACCACGCCGCCGCGTGAGCTGCAGCCGTTCCGCGAGATCAAGGGCGCGACCCACACCGCCGTGTCCACACCCGGCGACCTGCTGTATCACATCCGCGCACGCACCATGGACCTGATCGTGGCATTCGAGCGCAACCTGCTGATGGCCTTCGGCGATGCGGTGGAGACGGTCGATGACGTGGCCGGCTTCCGTTATTTCGATGGCCGCGACCTGCTCGATTTCGTCGATGGCACCGCCAACCCGGAAGGACTGTCGCTGCCGGAAGCCACGATCGTGGGTGAGGAAGACCCGGAGCATGCCGGCGGCAGCTACGTGGTGGTGCAGAAGTACCTGCACAACCTCGACGCCTGGCGCGCGCAGAAGACCGAGGCGCAGGAAGCGATCATCGGCCGCACCAAGCACGACAACATCGAGCTGGATGATGCGCCGGCCGATGCGCAGAAGTCGCACAAGACGTTGTGCACCATCGAGGATGCCGACGGCGAGCACGAGATCCTGCGCGACAACATGCCGTTCGCCAACCCGGGTCGTGGCGAGTACGGCACCTACTTCATCGGCTACACGCGCCGCCTGTGGGTGATCGAGAAGATGCTCGAGCGCATGTTCATCGGCAATCCCGCGCCACTGCACGACCGCATCCTCGATTTCTCCACCGCCACCACCGGCGTGACCTTCTTCGCGCCTTCGCGCAAGGTGCTGGCCGATCTCGGCGATTGATCGCGCCTCTCGTCCTTGCGCATGCTACTGGCCGCTCTGTTCCAGTAGATCCACGCCATGCGTGGAAGGTGCACACGTTGCCCGTAGCAGCCACGCATGGCGTGGCTCTACTGTGCCGCCATCTGCCTGTCATCTACCGCGCCGACCATGTCGTGCTGGATGGGAGTGCAGGAGGCGGGCGATGACCATGACCGGAAACAGGAGCGGCGCACGCCGCGGGTGGAAGCGGCTGGCCGCGTTGTTCGGTGCGCTGGCACTGGGGAGCGCTGCGGTGTCCGCGCAGGAAGCCCCTGCGCACTGGATGGCCTACGCCGCCGCCGTGGGTGGTCAGCTGCAGCAGCGCCTGCAGCAGGAGCAGGACCCGCAGGCGCAGCGCGTGCTGGAATGGCTGCAGGCACATCCGGATACACCGACGCCGCTGCCGGTGAGCGTGTGGATCGCGGCGGATGGCCGCATCTCGAAGCTGGAATTCGACAGCCTGGGTGATGCCCAGGTCGACGCCGACCTGCGCGCGACGCTGCAGGCCGGCCCGCTGCAGGCGGGACCGCCGGCGGACATGCGCCAGCCGCTGCGGCTGGGTTTGGCCCTGACCCCGTAGATCCACGCCATGCGTGGATGGCGCGCCGATTGCCCGTAACAGCCACGCATGGCGTGGCTCTACCGGGTTGCCACCTGCGGTTCACGCGCAGCTGCGCTCCATGCGCGCAGCCCGAACACGGCCAGGCCGAGGAAGAACACGTACAGCGCGGCGGTCACATGCAGCGACTTGAACAGGTACGCACCCACGTACACCAAGTCCACCGCGATCCACACCCACCAGCAGGCCACGTGGCGGCGTGCCTGCCACCACTGGCCGACCAGGCTCAGCGCGGTCAGCATCGCGTCCAGCCACGGCAGCGCGGCATCGGTGAAGGTGTGCATGGCCGCACCCAGCGCCACGCCACCGCAGAGACCGATGGCCAGGTCGCGCAGCAGCTTGCCGCGCGCCAGTGGCATGATGCGGACGCTGCCCTCGTCGGCGGCGTGCTGCCGCCAGTTGAGCCAGCCGTAGACCAGGAAGCCACCGAAGGCGACCTGCAGCAGGGTGTCCGAGTACAGCTTGGCCTCGGCGAACACCAGGCCATACAGCATCACCGACAGCAGGCCCACCGGCCACGCCACCAGCCGGCGCTTGGCCATCAGCCAGACGCCGAGGATGCTGCACAGCGCGGCGGCCCACTCCAGCATCAGGCCGCTCACAGCGCGAACGTCACCGACAGGCGGGCCTGTCGCGGTGCGCCGGGGAACAGGTAGTAGTCACCGCCGCTGCTGCCGGTATCGCGCCAGTAGAAGCGGTTGAACACGTTGTCCACCGACAGGTTCCAGGTCACCGCACGCTCGTGCAGGCGATGCTGGAAGCGCAGGCCGGCATCGAACACCGAGTAGTCCGGTGCGCGCACACCACCATCGGCGCGGGCGACATTGGCACCGGCATAGCGCCAGCCGCCGGTCACGTCCAGGCCCTGTACGAACGGCAGCGCATAGGCCACGTGCACGCTGGCGCGCACCTTCGGCACGTTCACCAGCTGATGGCCTTCATAGGCGGGCGTGCCGGTGTCGCGCGCGCGTGCCCGCAGCACGCTGGCGCTGGCCACGATCTGCAGCGCATCGGTCAGCTGGCCATTGGCGGTCAGCTCCAGGCCGGTGTGGGTCTGCTTGCCTTCCTCGACGAAGGTGTAGCCGACATCGCTGCCGTCCGGCTTGGCGTACTGGTACGGCTGCGAAATGCGGAACAGCGCCGCGCCCAGGGTCAGCACCTCGACCGGCATGTACTTCACACCCACTTCCAGCTGCCGCGACTGCACCGATGGCAGGAAGGTATCGGCGTTGCTGGTCCAGAACGGCGCTTCCTGGCCCAGCGAGATGCCGCGCACATAGCTGGCATAGGCATTGAGCTGGTCGGTGGCCTTCCACACCACCGCAGTCTGCGGCAGGAAGCGCGAAAGGCGGCTGTGCCGCTGCGGGACGCCACGCTTGTCGTAGGCGCGCTCGTCGAGGCGCACGAAGCGGCCACCGGCCAGCCACTGCCAGTCATCGCCGAAGCTCATCCGGTCCAGCGCGAAGAACGCGGTCTGGCGGCTGTCCAGGCGACGTGCGGAGGGGCCCGGCATCTTCGGCGACGGCGCGAACACCGGCACCTGCGCATCGTGGATGTTGGTGGTGCCGACGTATTCGTTGACGCTCGGGCGCTTGTCCACGGTACGGCGGAAATAGTCGGCGCCGAGGGTCAGCTCATGGCCGACGCTGCCGGTCTCGAAGCGGCCACGCAGTTCGGCACGGGCCTGCTGGTTGCGGCGGGTGTCGTCCGGGCTGCGGTAGTCGTAGACGTCGTAGTCGCCGTTGGGCGCGAAGTAGTTGCCCGGCACGCTGCCATCGGCGCACTGCACGGCGTAGTAGCAGCCATAGGCGAAGGCGACGTTGTCATCGATCACCGAGCGGCTGTGGCCGACCGAGACGCGCGACTGCCAGGCCTCGTTGAAGTCGTAGGTGTGCAGGGCGGTGATGTTGGTGCTGGCGATATCCACCGGCCGCTGCCACGGCTGGTAGCCGAGCAGGTGCTCGCGGTCGACGCCGCGCGGCAGGTCGCGTGCGCCCAGCAGCTGGTAACCGGACACCGAACGCTGCGAGCTGGTCTGGTAGTTGGCATCCACCTCCAGCTTGCCGCGCTCGCCGATCAGCCAGTCGGCCGCGAGCGAGTAGAAATTGCGGCGGCCATCGGCGTGCTCGACATAGGAATTGCTGGAATCCCACGCGGCATTCAGGCGCAGGCCGAAGCGCGGGGTGATCCAGTGGCCGACATCGACAGCGACGTAGCGCGAACCCTCCGAGTCGGTGCCGAGCGTGGCGGTGCGCACTTCGGCCGGGCGCTTGCCGATGTAGTTGATGATGCCGCCGGGTGCCATCACGCCTGCGGCCAGGCCGGCTTCACCCTTGAGGATCTCCACCGACTGCACGTTCTCCAGCGCCAGGCGCTGTTCGCCGGCGATGGACAGACCGTTGAAGCGGTAGCCGGTGGCGGCGTCCAGGGCGAAGCCACGGATGGCGATGTTCTGGTAGTAGCCCACCGGTGCATACGCATCACCCAGCGAGGCGTCGTTGCTGGCCAGCTCGGACAGCGAACGTACCTGGCGACGGTCGAGGTAGTCGCGCTCAAGCACGTTCACCGACGCCGGCGTGTCCTTCCAGGAACCACCACCGAAGGCGTTCACGCGCGAGGTATCGGCCTTCGGCTTGCCGGCCTGCACGCGCACCGCCGCCAGTTCGGTCGGCGAACGCTCGGCGCCGGTGGCAGCCGCATCGGGGGACGCCTCGGCTTCGCTGGCGTGCAGCGGCAGCGCGGCGCAAAGGGCGAGGGAGAGCAGGGTGGGGTGCAGGCAGCGGTTCATTCGGTTCGTCTTCGGACAACAAGGGAGACGAAGCGACGGCGCGCAGGTGCACCGGCCCATGACGGGGGTGTGGCTGCGGCTCAAAGCTCCCTACGCCGGTGCAAACCGGATCAGGTTCCAAGGGACTCTCTCAGCCTGGCAGATCCAGGCACCCCCGCTTCAGGTGACCATTTCACTACAAATGGTACGGATTTGCGAGCCGGTGCCCTTCAGGCTACCGCGTGCAGCGCCTGCAGCAGTGCCTGCCCCGGCGCGCTGTGGAACCATGCCGGATGCCCCAGCATGAAGGGCTGCCAGGCCACATCCGCGTTCGCGGTCGAACCGGTGATGCCTTCGAAGTACTCCACTTCGGACAGTGCGAAGTCGAAATGGACCATCGGCAGCAGGTCGGCCAGCAGGTGCACGCGTGCCGCCGACAACGGCAGCGCCTGGCGGTAGCCGTCGAGCAACGCCAGCGCGATATCGATGCGCACCGCCTGCATGCCGCGCTCCAGTTCCAGCCACGCCACCGCATTGCGCTCGATCGCGGTGGCGAGGTCGAACAGTGCGCTGGTGGGCGAGGCCAGGCCGAAATCCAGCACGGTACTGACCTGGCCATCCCGCCACAGCAGGTTGGAGACATGCCAGTCGTTGTGCGCCCACAGTCGTGGCTCGTCGCGCAGGCGCTGGGCCAGGCCGGCATGCCATGGCAGCACGTCACGCTGCAGCTGTGCTTCCCATGGAATGCGCGCCAGATAGCGGGCCAGCCCGGGGCGCTCATGCAGCCCTGCCTTGATGGCCGCGATCGGATCGTCGGCGCGGATCAGATCGTCGCGTGCGACCAGCACATGGGTGCTGCGCTGGGGCGCATGATAGCTGGCCCCGGCACGGTGCAGCTGCGCGAGTGCGCGCCCGGCTTCGCGGGCCTGCGCGACATCGGTCAGCAACGACCACGACACCGCGTCGCGGTACAGGTCGTCGCCCACGCCGACATCGTGCAGTTCAAACGTCCATTCGCCATGTTCGACCGCAGTGTGGCCATCAACCGCCGGCAGCACCTGCACCACCGGCACGCCGGCGGCGGCGAGATGGGCGATGAAACGGTGTTCTTCTTCCAGGCAGGCCGCACTGCGCACGCTCTGGTGGTGGCGCTTGATGAACACCGCACCGTCCACGCCGTCGACGATGGCGGCGGCCGACAGCGGCCGTGGGCTGTGCCAGCGCGGTTGGCTGTGCCCGCCCAGCTGCGGGTAACGCGTACTCAGCCACGCGATGTCAGTCGCGCTGATCGGTGGCCAGTCGGCAGCGACCTCGTCGTTGTTGAGGCCCTGCACGCGATGGGAGGAAGACGTCATGCCGCAGCCCCGGTGGGGAAAGTCACATCCAAGGCTGCGCATTCAACGCCATGCACGCGGCCAACGCAAACGGGCGGGTCATCGACCCGCCCGTCCGTGCATCGGCATGGAGGATGCCGCCCTGCTTACCAGCCGCGATGGCGACCGCGGTCGTGGTAGTAGCGGTTGTCGTAGTAGCGCTCGCGCTGCCAGCGACGGTCGTCACCGCGGTCGTAGTAGCCGCTGCGGTAGTAGCCACGGTCGTAACGGCGATCGTAGCGGTCGTCGTAACGACGATTGTCGTAGTAACGGCGGTCGCGACGGTCGGAAGTGGTCAGGTTGCCAATCGCACCGCCGGCCACGGCGCCGCCGACGGTTGCCGCAGGATCGCCGTTGGAGAGCAGGTTGCCGGCCACGCCACCGACCACGGCGCCGACCAGGGTGCGCTTGTCCTTCCTCGACATCGCGCTGGCATCGCTGACCACGGCCACACCGGCCACCAGTGCCAGAGCCATCGCCAGACCACGGAAGCTGAGTGCGGAAGTACTGAGCATGTTCGTTCTCCTGTGAGGTGCATGCCACGCTGGGCAGGGAGGGCGCGGGGCGCCCCGGCTGCCGTGGTGTCCACGCTGGCGTTCCAACATTGCCGGAACATTGCCTGGCCCGCCGTGCGGCTTGCGCATTCATCTAGCGGCAGGCGGCATGAAGCAAGGCTGAAAGCGGCCTCGGCCGCTCAGCTGGCAGAAAGGGAAAGGGCCACGCGGGCGTGGCCCTCCCTTCTCTGCCAAGGCGCTGCGGGCTTAGACGCCCATCGCCTTCTGTGCCTGCCGGGTCTGCTCCTGCTGGGCATCCTGCTGCGGGTGCAGCACGTTCGGCGCGCCCTGCACGGCACCGCTGCTGAGCGCCAGGCTCTGCTCGCTGGCCGCACGGGTATCCACCGCGACACGGCTGGCGGCCGGGTCACCGATCGTGCCCTGCACGGCGAACAGACGCTCGCCGTTCGGGCTGGGCACCACCGAGTCGATGCGCTGCAGGCCGGCGGCGTGGGCTTCCCTGGTCAGCGCCGCGGCGGCGCTTTCCAGCGCGTGGCGATCCTTGAAGGTGCCTGCCGGCATCAGCTCCAGACCCTTGCTGGCCTGGATGAACAACGGATTGCGCGGGTGCCGTTCGTCGTTGAGCAACGGCCGTTCGCGTGCGTCCTTGATCGCTTCCAGGGTCTTCGCCCCGACAATGCCGTCGGCCACCAGGCCGTTGTCCTTCTGCAGCTGGCGCACCGCCGCGTCGGTGTTGCGACCGAAGCGGCCATCCTCGACCAGCGGCTTGCCGTCGGCACCGACGTAGCCGAGGTGGCCCAGCTGCTCCTGCACCTTGCGCACGCCCTCGCTGTGCGCACCCTGCTTGTACAGTTCGGCGTGCGGGGTGGCAGCGGCCTTGTGCTCGGCCGCGGGCTTGCCCTGGGTCTGCTCGTGCGACTGGGTGCGGTTCTCCAGCAGGTCGCGCGCCTTGGACAGCGGATCGGAGGCGTACAGCTTCCAGTTCGGGTGGTCCTTCACCTGCTTGAGGTAGTCCTCCACCGGCATGGTGTGCACGCCCTTGCTGCCGGTGGACTGGCTGATCAGCAGCTTGTCGGTGTTGGGGTCGCGCACCACCATCACGATGTGGTCGATGCCGTTCCAGTGCTCATGGCGGGTCCTGGCCGTATCCAGGCCGATGATCATGCCTTCCTTCAGCGCATCGGGCTTCAGGATCGCGTCGCGGTCCAGCAGCACGCCGGACTGGTCGAACGCCTTGCGCACGATGCCGCCGGAACCCAGGTTGCCCAGGTCGATGCGGTCGGCCTTGCTGAACACCGCATGCCCGGCCTTCTGGTTGATCTCGTCCATGGTCCGGTTCTGCAGCGTGCCGACCCAGCCGGAACAGTCGATGTAACCCTGCTCCACGTTCTTGCCGGTCTTGCCCGGCACGTACAGCGCGTGACCCGGGATGTTGATGGCGTACTTCACGTGGTCGTACTTCAGGCCTGCGTCGTAGGCGGCCTGCAGTTCAATGCCCGGCTTCGGCGCGGCGGCCGCCGTTGCGCTGGCCTGTGCAGGCGCTGCCGGGGACGGGCCCTGGCCCTGCGCCACCGTCTGCGGGGCAATGTTCTTTTCCGGAATGCTGATCGCCGCGTACTTGTGGATGTAGTAGCTGGAGAACGTCCGCGCCAGGTCGCCGTCGTTCATGCCGCGCATCTCGGCCAGCGTGTGGCCGGTCAGCGCCTTGGCATCGGAACCGATCTGGTTGAGCACGTTGCGGCGCATGTTGATCTCTTCACCATGGCCGTTGCGCACCACGCCGAAGGTGCCGGTGGCGATGGCCGTCTGCACCGAGCCATAGCCGGCGCTGCCCTGCTGGTGGGCCAGGTACAGGTCCAGGCCGGTCGGCGTCGCTCCGCCGGACAGGTACGGGTGGCCCGTGCGTTCGTTGCGGCGCGCCATCGAGTCCAGGTTGTCCTGGTACATCTGCGCGGCCGCTTCGGTGTTGCGGGTGGGGTCGAACTCGTGGCCGGTCAGGTGGTACTGGCGCGCGGAACCGGGCACGAACTGGAACAGGCCCTTGGCACCGGACGAGGTGTTGTGGGCGCGCTCGTTGAAGCTGCCGCCGGTCTCGATGTGCGCGAAGCGCATGAAGTCATCGACCGGGATGCCCTTGTGCCGGGCAACCTGCTCGACGATGTCCAGGACTTCCTTTCTGCTGTAGTCATGCTGTGCCATGACGTTTTCCTCGGGGTTGATGGAGCGGCGCATGCCGCGAATCGCCAACCGGACTCATCCGTGAGTCAAGAACATGTCGGTCAACAGGTAACCCGCGCGTGGCGGGTGCTATCAGGGCGCGACGTACTGCTGGGTCGCGCTGTCGAAGGTGTAGTGCACGGCGTCGCCGGCACCCAGAGCGCGGGTCTTGCCGGGGGCTTCGATGGTGGTGCCCTTGAAGGTCACGGTCAGTCGCGGCAGGCCGTTGCCGTCGGCAACGAAGGCCAGTTCGCCATCGCTGCTGGTGCAGGGCATCACGTTGCCTTCGTCGCAGGCCGCGCTGTTGTCCTCACCGATGCGCACCGAGCCGACATAGCGCCAGACCTTGCTGTCCACGTCGTCTTCGCTGCGCTTGGGGTTGAACAGCAGCAGCGCATAGCCGGTGCTGCTGATGCCACGGTCGAAGTTGCTGGTCGGCACCGCCAGCAGCAGGCGGCCGTCGGTGGTGCGATGTTCAAGCGGCTTGCGCCGGGTATCGACATCGTCGGCCTTGTCGTACGCGCCCAGTGCGCCGATGGTCCATTCCTGGCCACGGAACTTCCATGGCTTCCTGGCGTCGGTGCCGGCCAGTACGAAGGTGGCCTCGGCGAGGTTGGCGCGGTCGTCCGGACCGGCCGGCGTCTGCTCGCCCGGCTTGCCGTAGTGCTCGCGGGTATCCCAGGAGAAACCCGTGTAGTACGTGGTGCCATCAAGAGTGAAGGTGTGGCCGAACCAGAAGGTCGCCACGCTGCCGTTCTGGACCTCGTAGGAGGTCGCGCCATCGCCGTCCACCTGGTAGGTGAAATACATCACGGTCGGCGCGTCGGGCGGGATGACGGCGGCATCGGGGGTGGGGGTCTGCATCGGGGCAACATCCTGTCGGGGCGCATTGGCAGCCTGCGCAGGGGCGCCAGGCTGGGAGGACGAGGGGGCCGGATCGGCGGCGCTGCAGGCGGCAGCGGAAAGAGAGACGAGCAGGCACGCCGCGAATGCGCGCAGGGGCCGCAACGGCAGGGTCCAACGTAGCTCAGGGGGGTGATGCATGCGCCTCTCCATGGTCAGCGTTGCCGGGCCAGACGGCCGGCAGGAAACCGCACCCCATCCACCAGGGACGGGAGCGAGGACATGAGCCGGTCGATTCCTTCGACCTCGCATTGAGAACTCATGCCGGGCCATCTTGGCACAGATCCGCGGCACATCAAAGAGGGCGGTGGATGGCCCCCGGCGTGTGTAATCCGGCTCTCAGATCCTGCCGTCACGCAGGTAGTCGAACAGTTCGGCGTCGCCTTTCAGGCCCAGCTTGAGCATGGCGTCACCCTTCTGCCGGCTGATGGTGCTGACGCTCTTGTGCAGCTGCAGCGAGATTTCCTTCACCGTCATGCCGGTGCCAAGCAGCCGCAGCACCTCCACCTCGCGCGGCGACAGCGGCTTGCCGTCGCCCTCGCGCATGCGCCAGCTGCCGGCGGTCTCGACCCGCTCGCGCAGGCTGCGGCTGATATAGGGCTGGCCACGATAGACCGCCTGGATGGCCTGCGGCAGTTCGTCCATCGACGAGCTCTTGTCGACCAGGCCGAGCACGCCGCTGTCGAGCACCATGCGCAGGATGGCCAGGTTGTTGGAGACGCTGAGCATCAATACCGGCAGGTCGGGATGGCGGCGGCGGATCATGCCGATCATGGCGAAGCCGTCGGCCTGGGGGCTGCCGGGCATGGAGTAGTCGGTGACCAGCAGGTCGCAGGGCTGGCTGCCCAGCAGGGCCATCAGCGCCTGTGCACTGTCGGCTTCGCCGACCACGCGGCCTACCCCGCTCGATTCGATGACGGCGCGGGTACCGATACGGACCACCGGGTGGTCGTCTGCGATGATGATGCGCAAGCTCATGCTCTAGTATGGCCACCGGGCTGGCCGGGCCGCGACCATCGCGGTCCCTGGCAGGATTCTAGGAGATCGTCGCCGATGCGTAGCTGGGCTGTTCGCGGACTGGTCCTGCTGCTGGCCCTGCTGGCGCTGCCGGCAGCGTTGGCGCAGGCCGTTCCTGGCCTCCTGCCGCTCAGTCCCCTGCAGCGCGAGTACCTGGCCACCCATCCGAGCATCGTCGTGGGGCAGTATGACAGCGGCTGGCCACCATTCGAGTCACTCCGTGATGGCCAGCAGGTGGGTCTGGGCCCGGATTATCTGTCGCTTCTTGCCCGTCAGTTGGGTGTGAAGGTCGAGGCCCGTCGTTTTCCGGATTGGACCTCCGTGCTGGATGCGGCATGTCGTGGCGAGATCGATGTGGTGATGAATGTCGGTCTGAGTGCCGACCGCACCCGCTGCATGGTCTATACCGCCGCCTATGGCGAGGCACCGCTGGCTCTGGTGGGCCGCCCCGACGACCTGCGTGCCTCGGACAATCCCGATCTGGATGGACTGCGGGTGGTGATCGAGCAGGACTTCCTGACCGGTCCGCAGGTGCGCGCGCGTTTTCCGCAGGCCCGTCAGCTTGTCGCAAACAGCTCGTTGGCGGCACTCGAGATGGTCAGAGACGACAAAGCTGATGTCTATATCGGCAATGCCTATGTCGCCACCGAACTGATCGCCACCCAGCGCCTGCAGGGCGTGGTGTTGCTGCGGCCGAGCGATCTGCCTCCCGAACGCCTGCACTTCGGTGTACCCAACAGCAAGCAGCCATTGGCCGAAGCGCTGGACCTCGCGCTGGCGGCAACCAGCCAGTCGCAACGGGACGCGCTGGCACAACGCTGGCTGCCGCCGCCGCAATGGTCGGCATCGGCGCAGCTGGCGCTGAGCCGGGCAGAGAAGCGGGTGCTGGAACAGCCGTTGAAGATCGGTTTCGCACCGAACGCGGCGCCGCTGTCGTTCACCGACGAGCAGGGCAAGCCCAGCGGGCTGGCCAGTGAGTACCTGCGCCGTCTGATGCAGGCCGGCGCCAACCTGCAGCCGGAGAGCAGCCACGACTGGTATGAGGTGCGTGAGAAGGCCCGCCGTGGCGAGCTGCAGGCGGTGATGGGAATCCCGGCCGATTCGCGCTACCTGGGGCCGGACTGGGTGTTCAGCCAGCCCTTCATCAGTGTGCCGAACGTGATCGTCAGCCGCGTCGACAGCCCAGCCCTGCTGGGCATGTCGGACCTGCAGGGCAAGCGCGTGCTGCTGTCCGATCCCGAGCGTGTGCGGGGCTACGTGCTGCAGCAGGCACCGCAGGCCCGGATCATGGCGGCACGCAGTGCGGAACAGGCGATGCAGCGGCTGCTTGATGGCGAGGCCGATGCCTACGTGGGCAATCTGGCGCTGGTCGACTACCTGCTGCGCAGTCGTTTCCCCGGCCGCCTGCAGGTCGCTGCACCGGCAGGCTTCAATGATCAGCTGGTGCTGGCGGTGGAGCGGCGGCATGCCGCACTGGCGACCACCTTCGACCGCCTGCTGCTGCAGATGACGCCGCGCAAGCATGAGGCGCTGCGTGGCGACTGGCTGGCGGTGGAGTATCGCACTGGCGTTGACTGGAAAAGCGCATTGCACTGGGGCCTGCCACTGGCGCTGGTACTGCTGACCGCGTTGTTGGTGCATGGCATCGGCTACTGGCGCCTGCGCCGCGAAGTGACCGGCCGGCGTCATCTGGAACAGCGACTGGCCGAGGTCACCGACAACCTGCCTGCGGTGGTCTACCAGGCACGCCGCAGCGCTGATGGCGTGCTCAGCTTTCCGTTCATCGCCGGTGATCTGCAGGCGTTGTTCGGGATCAGCCGGCAGCAGGCCGAGCAGGATGCCAGCATGCTGCTGGAACGCATTGAAGAAGACGATCGCGCGCACATCCTGCAGGCCGTCGAACAGGCCGCGCGCCAGTTCGCGCCACTGATCCTCGAGTTCCGCCTGCGCGCCGGGGGCGAAGGCGCGCGCTGGGTGCGCAGCCAGGCCCATCCGTATGCCGCCGAAGCCGGTGCGGTGACCTGGAGTGGCTACTGGGTGGATGTAAGCGAAGCGCGTGCACAGGCCGACGCCCTGGTCACGGCCAAGGCCGAGGCCGAGCAGGCGGCGGAAGCGAAGTCGCGCTTCCTGGCGACCATGAGCCATGAAATCCGTACGCCGATGAGTGGCGTGCTGGGCATGCTGGAAGTGCTGGCGCATTCGCCGCTGGACACCGAACAGCAGCGCATCCTTGGGGTGATCGAGGACTCGGCGCAGATGCTGCGGCAGATCCTGGACGACATCCTCGACTACTCACGGCTGGAGGCTGGCGCACTGCGCCTGGAGCCGGTGCCGCAGCCACTGCGGCCGTTGCTGGAGAGCGTGTGCCGCCTGCTCTCCGCACAGGCCAGTGCACGTGGGTTGGCGCTGCACGTGCAGATCGACCCGCAGCTGGCGCCGGCCCACGAAGTGGATGGCGTACGCCTGCGCCAGATCGTGTTCAACCTGCTCAGCAACGCCATCAAGTTCACCGCGCAGGGCGAGGTTCGCCTGCAGCTGGAGGTGCTGGGGCCGACCAGCGAGGAGGGGGCTCAGCCGCTGTGCCTGAGTGTCACTGATACCGGCATCGGCATTGCACCGGAACAGCTGCAGCACCTGTTCGCGCCATTCACCCAGGCCGGTGCCTACATCCAGCGAGACCACGGCGGCACCGGGCTGGGCTTGAGCATCTGCCAGCGTCTGGTGCAGATGATGGACGGCGAGCTGGCGTTGCACAGTACGCTGGGCGAGGGCACCCGCGCCGAGGTGCGGCTGTCGCTGGTGGAGGCCGGCAGTGGCGATGTCGAAGCCCTGGTGGCCGAGCAGGATCAGATGGCGCTGCTGCCTGCGCCGCTGCGCGAGGCACGGGTGCTGGTGATCGAGGACCACCCGACCAACCAGGCGATGATGGCCTGGCGCCTGCAGCAGCTGGGCGTGCCGCACGTGATGGTCGGTGACGGCCAGCAGGGACTGGATCGGCTGTCGTCGGAGAGCTTCGATCTGGTGATCACTGACTGCCGGATGCCGGTGCTGGATGGCTTTGGCTTCACCCGGCTGCTGCGCGAACGCGAAGGCCGCAATGGCCAGCCGCGGCTGACCGTGCTGGCGCTGACCGCCAGCGTGCTGGATGACGATGCACGTCGCTGCCGTGAGGCGGGCATGGATGAGGTGCTGGCCAAGCCGCTGTCACTGGCAACGTTGCGCGCCGCGCTGCTGCGCTGGTTGCCACAGGCGCAGGGCCAGTCGTTCGAGGTGCCGGTGGTCGAGGTGGCGGCCGACGATGGCGATACGCTGCCTGATCTGGCGGCCCTGCAGCAGCGCTTCGGCTCGCGCGCGGTGGCCGAGCAGCTGCGTGACAGCCTGCTGCAGGCCAGCGAAGGCGATCTGGCGGCCGTACAGCACGCCGTGCAGGCCGGTGATCGCGAGACTGCCGCGCTGCACCTGCATCGGCAGGCCGGCGGACTGGGCGCGGTGGGGGCAACGGGATTGGCCGCGCAGGCCAATGCACTGGTCGAGCGCCTGCAGGATGCGGCGGAAACCGATGTGGCGTCGCTGTTCGCGGCAGTGGCGACCTTCGTGGCGCGGCTGCAGCAACAGCTGCAGCGCCTGGCTCACTGAGCCGACTGCTGCTGCAGGTAGGCGATCACCAGCGCGCGGCGTTCGGCGCTGGGGAAGGCGTTGTACATGCGCGTGCCGGGCACCATGTGGGTGGGCGACTGCAGGAACGCATCCAGCGTCTGCGCGGTCCAGGTGATGTCGGCGCGGCGCATGCCATCGGAGTAGCCGTAGTCGGGCAGGCTGCCGGCGCGACGACCGATCACGCCGTGCAGGTTCGGCCCGAAGCGGTGGATGCCCCCGGGTTGCACGGTGTGGCAGCCGGCACACAGTTCAAACGCGCGCTGCATCGCCTGCTGGTGCGCCTGTTCCGGCGTGGCCGGTGCTGCAGGCGGACGCTGGCAGGCCGTGGCCGCCAGGGCCACGGCAACGGCGATGAGCAGGCGGAGAGCACGCATGGGCGGGCAGGATAGCGGCGCGGTGGAGCGGCCGGGCTGCGACACGCGGTCGCAGCCCGCGGCGATCACATGCCGGAGTAGTTCGGGCCGCCGCCGCCCTGTGGGGTCACCCAGACGATGTTCTGGGTCGGGTCCTTGATGTCGCAGGTCTTGCAGTGCACGCAGTTCTGCGCGTTGATCTGCAGCCGCGCGTTGTCGGCTTCACCGACGAACTCGTACACACCGGCCGGGCAGTAGCGGGCTTCGGGACCGGCGTACTCGGCCAGGTTCACCTTCACCGGAATGCTGGGGTCCTTCAGCGTCAGGTGGCTGGGCTGGTTCTCGTCGTGGTTGGTGCTGCTGAGGAACACCGAGCTGAGACGGTCGAAGGTCAGCACGCCATCCGGCTTCGGGTAGGCGATGCGGGTGTGCTTGGCTGCCGGTTCCAGGCAGACATGATCCGGCTGCGTGCGGTGCAGGGTCCACGGCGGATTGCGCACGCCCAGCTTTGGCAGCAGCCACTGTTCCACACCGGTCATCAGCGTGGCCACGGTCTGGCCCTTCTTGAACCACTGCTTGAAGTTCTTGGCCTGCTGCAGTTCGGTGAACAGCCAGCTGGCTTCGAAGGCCTTCGGGTAGGCGCTCAGTTCATCGTGCTGGCGATCGGCAGCCAGCGCGTCGAACGCGGCGTCGGCGCACAGCATGCCGGTCTTGATCGCGGCGTGGCTGCCCTTGATGCGGCTGGCGTTGAGGTAGCCGGCCTCGCAGCCGACCAGGGCGCCACCGGGGAACACCGTCTTCGGCAACGACAGCAGGCCACCTGCGGTGATCGCACGCGCGCCGTAACCGATGCGGGTGCCACCCTCCAGATGCTTGCGGATGGAGGGATGGGTCTTGAAGCGCTGGAATTCCTCGAACGGGCTCAGCCAGGGATTCCTGTAGTCCAGGCCGACCACGTAGCCGATGGCGACCTTGCCGCCGTCGGCGTGGTACAGGAACGCACCGCCGTAGGTGTCGCTGTCCAGCGGCCAGCCGGCGGCATGCACCACCAAGCCCGGCTCATGCTTGGCCGGGTCGATCTGCCACAGTTCCTTGATGCCGATGCCGTAGGCCTGCGGGTCCTTGCCTTCGTCCAGCGTGTAGCGGGCGATCAGCTGGCGGCCGAGGTGGCCGCGCGCGCCTTCGGCGAAGATCGTGTACTTGGCCTGCAGCGCCATGCCGCGCTCGAAGGCCGGGCCGATGCTGCCGTCCTTCTCGATGCCCATGTCGCCGGTGGCCACGCCGATCACTTCACCGTTGTCGCCGAACAGCACTTCGGCGGCGGCGAAGCCGGGGAAGATCGCCACCTCCAGCGCCTCGGCCTGCTGCGCCAGCCAGCGGGTCACTTCACCCAGGCTGATGATGTAGTTGCCTTCGTTGTGGAAGCACTCCGGCAGCAGCGCGTTGGGCGTGCTGCGTGCGCCGGTTTCGCTGAGGAACAGGAATTCGTCGCGGGTGACCTTCTGCTTCAGCGGTGCGCCGCGCTCGGCCCAGTCCGGGAACAGTTCGGTCAGTGCGCGCGGGTCCATCACCGCGCCGGACAGGACGTGCGCACCCGGCTCGGAGCCCTTTTCCAGTACGCAGACCGACAGTTCACGGCCGGCTTCGATCGCGCGCTGGCGCAGGCGGATCGCGGTGGCCAGGCCGGCGGGGCCGGCACCGACGATGACCACGTCGAATTCCATGACTTCACGCGGGGGCAGGGCGTTGGCTTCAGCACTCATCGATTGCATGACTCGTGGGTAGTGCCGGCATCGGGGCCACCGGCGGTGCCTGGGAATCGCGCGTGCGGCCACGGGCGAAACGGTTGTTTGAATGTGTCAGGGTACCGGGCCGCGCGTGATCGAGCTAGATCGCCGATGTTCACACCCGGATTGCTGCGATGCAGCGTAGGGCCGCGGCTCTGGTGGGTGCCGACCTTGGTCGGCACGCTCTGTCCGGATGACCGACAATGCTCGGGTCCTGACTGCGCGTGAGTGCCATGGCTTTGCATCCGTACGATCTGTTCGATGTCCGTTCCCTGCTCAACGAGGAAGAGCGCGCGGTGCAGGAGAGCGTCGCCCGCTTCACCAACGAGCGCGTGCTGCCGATCATCGGCGATGCCTTCGACCAGGCCCGCTTCCCCGATGAACTGGTGCCGGAGATCGCGTCACTGGGCCTGCTCGGTGCGACCCTGCCGACCGAGTACGGCGGCGGTGGCCTCGGCGCAGTCAGCTACGGCCTGATCTGCCAGGAGCTGGAGCGCGGCGATTCGGGCCTGCGCAGTTTCGTCTCGGTGCAGAGCTCGCTGTGCATGTACCCGATCTACGCCTATGGCAGCGAGGAACAGCGCCAGCAGTGGCTGCCGGCGATGGCGCGCGGCGAGCTGATCGGCTGCTTCGGCCTGACCGAGGCGCATGGTGGTTCCGATCCGGCCAGCATGAAGACCCGCGCGGTGCGCGATGGCAGCGACTGGCGCATCACCGGCAGCAAGATGTGGATCACCAGCGGCCCGGTGGCCGACCTGGCCATCGTCTGGGCGCAGACCGAGGACGGCATCCAGGGCTTCGTGCTGGAAAAGGGCATGGCCGGTTTCACCACCCAGGAAATCAAGCACAAGATGAGCCTGCGCGCGTCGCTGACCGGTGCGCTGTTCTTCGATGACGTGCGCGTGCCGGACAGCCATCGCCTGCCGAACGTAAAGGGCCTGAAGGGCCCGCTGGGCTGCCTGACCCAGGCCCGCTATGGCATCAGCTGGGGGCCGATCGGTGCGGCCATCGCCTGCCTGGATGAAGCGCTGGGCTATGCCAAGGAGCGCGTGCTGTTCGGCCGCCCGCTGGCGGCCACGCAGAGCGCGCAGATCAAGCTGGCCGAAATGGCCCGCCGCATCACCACCGCGCAGCTGCTGGCGCTGCAGCTGGGCCGCCTGAAGGAAGCCGGTCAGTTGCAGCCGCAGCAGGTCAGCCTGGCCAAGTGGAACAACTGCCGCATGGCCATCGACATCGCCCGCGAGTGTCGCGACCTGCTGGGCGGGGCCGGCATCACCACCGAACACGTGGCGATCCGGCATGCACTGAACCTGGAATCGGTGATCACCTATGAAGGCACCGAGACCGTGCACCAGCTGGTGATCGGCCGCGAACTGACCGGCATCAACGCGTTCTGAAACCTGGTTCCGGTGGGTGCCAACCTTGGTTGGCACTTCGGGCGCACGCGAAAGGCATCCACGCATGGCGTGGATCTACCGGGTGGGTGCTCCGACCTGCCTGTGGTAGGTGCCAACCTTGGTTGGCACATTTCTTCAGCGCGCGACCGGGCATCGGTGCGGACCAAGGTCCGCACCCACCAGAAGCGGTTTACGCCCCGCCGGCAAACCCCTGCTGCCGCCACGCTTCGTACATCACCACCGCAACGGTGTTGGAAAGATTGAGGCTGCGGTTGTCCGGCCGCATCGGCAGGCGCAGGCGGCGGCCATCGGGTAGCGCATCGAGCACGTCCTGCGGCAGGCCACGGCTTTCGGGGCCGAACAGGAAGGCATCACCGTCTTCGAACGCCACGCTGTCATAGCGGACGCTGGCACGCGTACTCAGGGCGAACAATCGCTTCGGTGCGATCCGCGCCAGCGCGGTGTCCAGGTCGGGGTGCACCTGCAGGCGCGAGTACTCGTGGTAGTCCAGGCCGGCGCGCTTGAGCTGCTTGTCTTTCAGTGCGAAGCCGAGCGGCTCGACCAGGTGCAGCTGCGCGCCGGTGTTGGCGCAGAGCCGGATCACATTGCCCGTGTTGGGCGGGATTTCCGGTTGGAAAAGGATCACGTGGAACTGGGGCGCGGCATTCATCGGCGCAGTGTACCTGCGACGGCCGCCGCCTTTACGGCGCACGCCCTGCGCTGGGCAGGGCGGCACCGCTTACGGGCGCAGCAGGACCTGGGCGGTTTCGGTGGCCAGGGCCTGCAGGTCTGCAGCGCTCGGACGCACCTGCAGGGCCGGCAGGTTGGTGATGACCTGGTTTGCGACGCTGGTGGCGGCTGCGGCCAGGGTGGCGGCGTAGCGCTGGGCTTCCAGCTCGGCGGCCAGGGCGACGCGCTGTTCCAGGCTCGGGCGCACTTCCACCGAGGCCAGGGTGGTGATCGGCAGTGCGGCGGCGACCGGGGCGGCGACGTAGCCGCTGCGCTCGGCCAGCTGGTCGGCGCTCGGGCGCACTTCCACGGTGGCCAGGGTCGGGATGCCGCTGGCCTGTTCCCAGGCCTGCTGGGCCAGCTGGTCGGCGGCCGGGCGAACCTGCACGGTGGCCAGGGTCTTGATGGATTCGGAGGCCTGCACCGACGAAACAACCGCGGTGCCGGCGATCAGGGCGATGGCGATGGCAATGGTCTTGGCGTTCATGACGGGGCCTGTTTAGTGTTGGTGAGCGGTGGTGTGGTAGTAAGGTAGTACACTAATTCTGGGTCTGCAAGGGAAATTTTCGATTTCCTGCATTTGTTCAGTCTTCAGTCAGCTTTCGTCTGAAGCCCTTCTTGGCGCAGGAAGTACCAAGCAATCCCCGTGCCAACTTTTAGTTGTTGATTTACAAGGCTTTTATTTCGATTCGAAAGTGTCCGGTGGGCGGACACCTGTCCATTCCTCGCGCTGCGGACACTGTCCGGACGCCTTCAGCCGACGCATGTGACGGTTCAGGAGCCCCGTTGGAGCCCGGCCGGATGGGCCTCGGGGCAAAACACCCCCAGTGACTGCTGGCCGATTCCTGCCGTTGCGCGCGCAGGCTAGGATCGGGGTTCACCTATGTGACCAAGGATCCGGAAATGTCTCTCGCCCTTCGCCCGCGCGCTGCACTGCTGGCTGTCGCCCTCAGCACCGCCCTGGGCACGCTTGCGCCCACCTCTGCACTGGCCGCCAGGCAGGCGGCACCGGCCAAGGTCGATATCCCGTTCGAGCAGTTCACCCTGCCCAATGGCCTGCGCGTGATCGTGCATACCGATCGCAAGGCGCCGATCGTTGCGGTCAATGTCTGGTACCACGTAGGCAGCAAGGATGAGCCGGCTGGCCGCACCGGCTTCGCGCACCTGTTCGAGCACTTGATGTTCCAGAGCAGCGAAAACCACGACGGCGAGTACTTCGAGCCGTTCAAGCAGGTCGGTGCCACCGGCCAGAACGGCACCACCAACACCGACCGCACCAACTACTTCGAGAACGTGCCGACCACCGCGCTGGACATGGCGCTGTGGATGGAGTCGGACCGCATGGGCCATCTGGTGGGTGCGATCGACCAGGCCGCGCTGGACGAGCAGCGCGGCGTGGTGCAGAACGAGAAGCGCCAGGGCGAGAACCAGCCCTACGGCCAGGCCTGGGACCAGATCAACAAGGCGCTGTATCCGGTTGGCCACCCGTACCACCACGGCGTGATCGGCTCGATGAACGATCTCAACGCGGCCTCGCTGGACGACGTGAAGACCTGGTTCCGCACCTGGTACGGCCCGAACAACGCGGTACTGGTGCTGGCCGGTGACATCGATCTGGCCACCGCCAAGGAAAAGGTCGCCCGCTACTTCGGCAGCATCCCCGCTGGCCCGACCATGGCGCAGCCGGCGGTGAACGTGGCCAAGCGCAGTGCCGATACCCGCGAGACGATGACCGACAAGGTGCCGCAGGCACGCATCTACCGCGCCTGGAACGTGCCGCAGGTCGGTACCACCGACATCGACCAGCTGCAGCTGTTCGCCGAAGTGCTGGGCGGCGCCAAATCCTCGCGCCTGAGCCAGCGCCTGCAGCACCAGGACAAGCTGGTGGACAGCATCGGCTCGGGCCTGTCGACCTCGCAGCTGGGCTCCAACTTCGTGATCGTGGCGACCGTGAAGCAGGGCCAGGACCCGGCCGAGGTCGAGAAGATCATCGACGAGGAACTGGATCGCCTGATCAAGCAGGGCCCGACCGCCGCCGAGCTGGAGCGCGCCAAGACCGGCGCCCGCGCCGGCTTCATCCGTGGCATCGAGCGCATCGGAGGCTTTGGCGGCAAGGCCGATGCGCTGGCCGAGTGCGCGGTGTTCACTGGCGACCCGGGCTGCTTCCGCACCTCGCTGGCCAATATCGAGAAGGCCAGTGCCGCCGACCTGAGCCGCCTGGGCGCACAGTGGCTGGACAAGGGCAGCCACACCCTGGTGATCGCACCGGGTGAGCGCGTGGCGCTGAAGGAAGACCCGAGCCAGTCGCCGAAGCCCTTCACCGTGCCGGCAGTGGACCCCAAGTACAGCACCCTGCCGGAGCAGGTCGACCGCAAGGCGGGCGTGCCGCAGACACGCGAGTTCCCGCAGCTGAAGTTCCCGGCGTTGCAGCGCGCCACGCTGAAGAACGGCACCCAGGTGATCCTGGCCGAACGCCATGAAATTCCGGTGGTGCAGTTCAGCTACCAGTTCCCGGGCGGCTTCAGCGCCGACCAGGGCCGCAAGCCGGGCACTGCCAACTTCACCATGAGCCTGATGACCGAAGGCGCCGGCAAGCTCGGCTCGCTGGCCTTCGCCGATGCCGCCGACGCACTGGGTGCCAGCCTGGATGCTTCGGCCGGCCTGGATTCGATGAGCGTGGACCTGTCGGCGCTGAAGGAGAACCTGGCACCGTCGCTGGCGCTGTACCGCGACCTGCTGCGCGAGCCGCGCTTCGAACAGGGCGAGATCGACCGGGTCAAGGCGACCTGGATCGCCGGCATCCAGCAGGAAAAGGTCAACCCGGGTGCGGTGGCGATGCGCGTGCTGCCGCCGCTGCTGTACGGCAAGGGCCACCCGTATGCCATCCCGTTCACCGGCAGCGGTGACGAAGCAGCGATCAACGGCCTGACCCGCGAGGATCTGGTCGACTTCCACCACGACTGGCTGCGCCCGCAGAACGGCACCCTGATCGTGGTCGGTGACACCACCCTGGCCGAGATCGTGCCGTTGCTGGACAAGCAGCTGGGCGACTGGAAGGCTGCCGGCGATGCCCCGCAGGTGAAGGCGGCCACCGACGTCGCATTGCCGAAGGGCCCGCGCGTGTTCCTGATCGACCAGCCGGGCGCGGTGCAGGCCAACCTGTTCGCCGGCCAGGTGGTGGCGCCGTCCAGCGCTACCAGCTCGACCCGCTTCGATATCGCCAACGGCGTGATCGGCGGCGACTTCACCTCGCGCCTGAACATGAACCTGCGTGAGGACAAGCACTGGTCGTACGGTGCGCGCAGCAGCGCGGTCAATTCGGTGGGTCAGCGCCCGTGGATGGCCAGCGCGCCGGTGCAGATCGACAAGACCGGCCCGGCGCTGGCGGAAATGCGCAAGGAAATCACCGCGTTCGCCGATGGCAGCAAGCCGGCCACCGCCGCCGAGGTCAACCGCATCCGCAACATCCAGACCCTGAGCCTGCCCGGTGCCTACGAGACCGCCAGCGCGGTGGCATCGACCATCGGCTCGATCGTGCAGTTCAAGCGCCCGGACGATTACGTGCTGCGTCGCAAGGCCGAGATCGCGGCGATGACCCCGGCACAGGTGCAGCAGGCCGCCGCCGAGATCAAGCCGCAGGCGCTGACCTGGGTGGTGGTGGGTGATCTCAAGCAGACCGAAGCGGCCGTGCGTGCGCTGAACCTGGGCGAGGTGACGGTGATCGACGCCGAAGGCAACCCGGTCAAGAAATAAGGGATGTGCCTGCCCGCCCCGGCGGGCAGGCCTCCCCGGTAGTGCCGGCCGCTGGCCGGCAACTCCGTGATCCCTACCCGGCTACCCTCGATTCAGGCTGTTCAGGCAGAATCCCTCCATACCCTTCCAGGATCTGCCCATGCGCGTTCTGCTGCTTTCCTCCCTGCTGCTCACCGTCACCGCCTGTACCTGGGTGCCGATCGAACCGGCCGGCAAGGCGACCCGCGTGCTGCCGGCAGGTCCGGTTCCGGCCGGCTGCATCGCCAAGGGCGAGGTAGCGGTCACCGTGAAGAGCAAGGTCGGCTTCTACAACCGCAACCCGCTGCGCGTGCAGGAAGAGCTGGAAACCCTGGCCCGCAACGAGGCCCCGAGCGCCGGCGCCAATGCCGTGCAGGCCGCCGCAGCCCCCGCCGATGGCAGCCAGCGCTTTGCGGCTTTCCAGTGCCCGCCGCGCTGAACGCTTCACCATACGGCCAAGCCTGAATTCGTAAAGATGCGGTGAAGGCCCCGGGGGTTATAGAATAGCGCCCCCTTTTGCCTGAGCCTTGGCGCTAACCTCGATGCTCTTCAAGAATGTCTCGATCGCCGGCCTGGCACACGTTGATGCGCCGCATACGCTGACGACCAAGGAAATCAACGAGCGGCTGCAGCCGACGTTGGATCGCCTCGGTATCCGCACCGACGTGCTCGGCGATATCGCCGGCATCCATGCCCGCCGCCTGTGGGACAACGGCGTGCTGGCGTCCGATGCCGCCACCATGGCCGGCCGCAAGGCGCTGGAAGACGCGGGCATCAATGCGACGCAGGTCGGCCTGCTGGTCAACACCTCGGTCAGCCGCGACTACCTGGAGCCGTCCACCGCCTCCATCGTGTCGGGCAATCTCGGCGTCAGCGACGAGTGCATGACTTTCGACGTCGCCAATGCCTGCCTGGCCTTCATCAACGGCATGGACATCGCGGCGCGCATGATCGAGCGCGGCGACATCGACTACGCGCTGGTGGTGGATGGCGAGACCGCCAATCTGGTGTACGAGAAGACCCTGGAGCGCATGACCGCCCCGGACGTCACCGCCGACGACTTCCGCAACGAACTGGCGGCGCTGACCACCGGTTCGGGTGCTGCGGCGATGGTGATGGCGCGCTCGGAGCTGGTGCCGGACGCGCCGCGCTACAAGGGCGGTGTCACCCGTTCGGCCACCGAGTGGAACCAGCTGTGCCTGGGCAACCTGGACCGCATGGTCACCGACACCCGCCTGCTGCTGATCGAAGGCATCAAGCTGGCCCAGAAGACCTTCACCGCCGCCAAGATCGCCCTGGGCTGGGCCGTGGAAGAGCTGGACCAGTTCGTGATCCACCAGGTCAGCCAGCCGCACACGGCTGCGTTCATCAAGAACTTCGGCATCGACCCGAAGAAGGTCATGACCATCTTCGGTGAGCACGGCAACATCGGCCCGGCCTCGGTGCCGATCGTGCTGAGCAAGCTCAAGCAGCTGGGCAAGCTGAAGAAGGGCGATCGCATCGCGCTTCTGGGCATTGGTTCCGGCCTGAACTGCTCGATGGCCGAAGTGGTCTGGTAAGACCCCCTGTAGAGCCGAGCCCATGCTCGGCTCACGCGCGCAGCGCGGCTCTTCCGCAGCGGACCGGAGAACAGCCGAGCATCGGCTCGGCTCTACACCGCGCCGCGATTCTCTCCAGGTACTCCGCATGCGCGATCTTCCCGGTTACCCCGCCCACCCGCAGCGCTTCGAGGTTCGCCCGGGCCTGTCGATGAACTATCTCGACGAAGGCCCGCGCGACGGCGAGGTGGTGGTGATGGTGCACGGCAACCCGTCGTGGAGCTATTACTGGCGCACGCTGGTGGCCGGCCTGTCGGACACATACCGCTGCATCGTGCCGGACCATATCGGCATGGGCCTGTCGGACAAGCCCGATGACAGTCGCTACGAGTACACGCTGCAGTCGCGCGTGGATGATCTGGACGCGTTGCTGAAGCACCTGGGCATCACCGGCCCGGTGACCCTGGCCGTGCACGACTGGGGCGGCATGATCGGTTTCGGCTGGGCGCTGTCGCACCACGACCAGGTCAAGCGCCTGGTGGTGCTCAACACCGCCGCGTTCCCGATGCCGGCGGCGAAAAAGATGCCGTGGCAGATCGCGCTGGGCCGTCACTGGAAGATCGGCGAGTGGATCATCCGCACCTTCAATGCGTTCTCGTCCGGTGCGTCGTGGCTGGGCGTGGAGCGCAAGATGCCGGCCGACGTGCGTCGCGCCTACGTGTCGCCGTACAACAGCTACGCCAACCGCATCAGCACCATCCGCTTCATGCAGGACATTCCGCTGTCGCCGGCCGACAAGGCCTGGTCGCTGCTGGAACGCGCCGGCAAGGCGCTGCCGTCGTTCGCCGACCGCCCGGCCTTCCTCGGCTGGGGTCTGCGCGACTTCGTGTTCGACCACCACTTCCTGAAGGGTTTCCAGGCCGCGTTGCCGAAGGCGCAGGTGCATGCCTTCGAGGATGCCGGGCATTACGTGCTGGAAGACAAGCACGAGGTGCTGGTGCCGGAGATCCGCGCGTTCCTGGACAAGAACCCGATCTGAGCGGTGTGCCGACCAACGGTCGGCACCCACCGGAAGAGGTAATGGGTAGGTGCCGACCGTTGGTCGGCACACCGGCCGGGTTCATGAGGTTGCCGGCCAGCGGTCGGCACGACCGCTACGCGGCGACCGGTGCCTGCGGCGGCGAAGACGGGCTGTTGCCGTTGTCATCGGGATGGTCGTCATCATTGTCGGCGTCATCGCGCCAGCGCCAGTCGGCCAGCGTCAACGGATCCAGGCCATAGGCGATGCGCGCCTTGTCGCACTGCGGGCTGGCCTTTCCGTACTCCCACGATGCATCCACCTCGCGGCACACGCTGGGCCGGTTGGGATGGATGGTGCAGCGTGAATACACGCCGATCTGCGCATCCAGTGCCACGCAGCGCACCGGATTGGAATGGGTGCCGCGCATGCACAGGCGGTGCGGGTCCAGCACCTCGGTCAGCTGGTGCGGCACGCCGCCGGGGGTGACCTCGTCTGATTCCATCCAGTGGAAGGCCACGCGGTATTGAGTGCAGCAGGCGCCGCAGGTCATGCAGGGATGTTGCATGGGCAAGCCGCCTCGGGCGGCAGTCGGAATCAGGAACGAGGGTGCGGATTTTCCACGAAGTGGGCCGCCGCGCAAGAAATTCCGTAAGCGGCGACAATGAACGGATGAACCGACCCTGCAATATTGCGGCCCGTCTGCCTGAACTGGCGCGTGAACGCCCCGACCAGATCGCCATCCGCTGCCCCGGCCGCCGGGGCGCCGGCAACGGCATGGCCGCCTACGACGTCACCCTGGATTACCGCCAGCTGGATGCCCGCAGCGACGCCATGGCCGCCGGCCTGGCGGGCTACGGGATCGGCCGCGGGGTGCGCACGGTGGTGATGGTGCGGCCCTCGCCGGAGTTCTTCCTGTTGATGTTCGCGCTGTTCAAGCTGGGCGCGGTGCCGGTGCTGGTCGACCCGGGCATCGACAGGCGCGCGCTGAAGCAGTGCCTGGACGAGGCGCAGCCGGAAGCCTTCATCGGCATTCCGCTGGCCCATGTGGCACGGCTGGTGCTGCGCTGGGCGCCCTCGGCGACTCGCCTGGTGACCGTCGGCCGCCGCCTCGGCTGGGGCGGAACCACCCTGGCCGCGCTGGAGCGCGCCGGCGCCAATGGGGGGCCGATGCTGGCCGCCACCGACGGCGAGGACATGGCCGCGGTCCTGTTCACCAGCGGCTCCACCGGCGTGCCCAAGGGCGTGGTCTACCGCCACCGCCATTTCGTCGGCCAGATCCAGCTGCTGGGCAGTGCCTTCGGCATGGAAGCGGGCGGGGTGGACCTGCCGACCTTCCCGCCGTTTGCCTTGTTCGACCCGGCGCTGGGCCTGACCTCGGTGATCCCGGACATGGACCCGACGCGGCCGGCGCAGGCCGACCCGGCACGCCTGCACGATGCCATCCAGCGCTTCGGCGTGACCCAGCTGTTTGGTTCGCCCGCGCTGATGCGGGTGCTGGCGAAGCATGGCCGGCCGCTGCCGACCGTGACCCGGGTGACGTCGGCCGGTGCGCCGGTGCCGCCGGACGTGGTCGCCACCAT
Organism: Stenotrophomonas veracruzanensis; assembly: GCF_032911525.1. Lineage (NCBI taxonomy): Bacteria > Pseudomonadati > Pseudomonadota > Gammaproteobacteria > Lysobacterales > Lysobacteraceae > Stenotrophomonas > Stenotrophomonas veracruzanensis. The sequence goes on along the minus strand of NZ_JAWJTI010000019.1, from coordinate 2,040 downwards.
CCGCAGCCTGCTGCCCGCCGACGCACAGTTCTGGACGCCCTATGGCGCCACCGAGTGCCTGCCGGTTGCAGTGGTGGAGGGCCGCGAGCTGGAGCGCACCCGTGCCGCTACCGAAGCCGGCGCCGGTACCTGCGTGGGCAGCGTGGTCGAGCCGAACGAGGTGCGCATCATCGCCATCGATGACGCGCCGCTGGCCGACTGGTCGCAGGTGCGCGTGCTGGCCACCGGCGAAGTGGGCGAGATCACCGTGGCCGGACCGACCGCCACCGACAGCTACTTCAACCGCCCGCAGGCCACGGCCGCGGCGAAGATCCGCGAGACGCTGGCCGATGGCAGCACGCGCGTGGTGCATCGCATGGGCGACGTCGGATACTTCGATGCGCAGGGCCGCCTGTGGTTCTGCGGGCGCAAGACGCAGCGCGTGGAAACCGCGCACGGCCCCCTGTACACCGAACAGGTCGAGCCGGTGTTCAACATCGTCCCAGGCGTGGCACGTACCGCACTGGTCGGCGTTGGTGCCCCGGGTGCGCAGGTACCGGTGCTGTGCGTGGAACTGCAGCGTGGCCAGTCCGACAGCCCGGCGCTGCAGGAAGCGCTGCGTGCGCATGCCGCAGCCCGTGTGGCAGAGGCCGGTCTGCAGCACTTCCTGGTGCATCCATCGTTCCCCGTCGATATCCGTCACAACGCCAAGATCGGCCGCGAGAAGCTCGCCGTCTGGGCCAGCGCCGAACTGGAGAAGCGCGCATGAAGATCCTGGTCACCGGTGGTGGTGGTTTCCTTGGCCAGGCGCTGTGCCGCGGGCTGGTCGAACGTGGCCACCAGGTCCTGGCGTTCAACCGCAGTCACTACCCGGAGTTGCAGGCGATGGGCGTGGGCCAGATCCGTGGCGACCTGGCCGATGCGCAGGCGGTGCTGCATGCGGTGGCCGGCGTTGACGCGGTATTCCATAACGGTGCGAAGGCCGGCGCCTGGGGCAGCTATGACAGCTACCACCAGGCCAACGTGGTCGGCACCGACAACGTGATCGCCGCCTGCCGTGCGCACGGTATCGGCCGGCTGGTCTACACCTCCACGCCCAGCGTGACGCATCGCGCCACCCACCCGGTGGAAGGCCTCGGCGCCGACGAAGTGCCTTACGGCGAGGATTTCCAGGCACCGTATGCGGCGACCAAGGCGATTGCCGAACAACGCGTGCTGGCAGCCAATGACGCCTCGTTGGCGACGGTGGCGCTGCGCCCGCGCCTGATCTGGGGCCCGGGCGACCAGCAGCTGGTGCCACGCTTGGCCGAACGTGCGCGGCAGGGCCGCCTGCGCCTGGTGGGCGATGGCAACAACAAGGTGGATACCACGTACATCGACAACGCCGCGCTCGCGCACTTCCTCGCTTTCGAGGCATTGGCGCCGGGCGCCGCGTGTGCGGGCAAGGCCTACTTCATTTCCAACGGCGAACCGCTGCCGATGCACGAGCTGGTCAACAAGCTGCTGGCCGCTGTTGGCGCACCAACCGTGGACAAGGCGATCAGCTTCAAGACCGCCTACCGCATCGGCGCTGTCTGCGAGCGGTTGTGGCCGCTGCTTCGCCTGCGTGGCGAGCCGCCGCTGACCCGCTTCCTGGCCGAGCAGCTGTGCACGCCGCACTGGTACAGCATGGCGCCGGCGCGCCGTGACTTCGGCTACGTGCCGCAGGTCAGCATTGAAGAAGGGCTGAGAAGGCTGAAGGCTTCATCTGCTGCATAGATCGCCATCACTGGTTGCACACCGCAGGATCGGGAGGATGGACCCACGCCATCCAAGGCTCGACCACCCGCGAGGAGCGCCATGCTGCATTACGCCATCATTTTCTTTGTCATCGCCATCATCGCCGCCGTTCTGGGCTTCTCCGGCATCGCCGGCGCCGCAACGAACATCGCCTGGATCCTGTTCGTGGTGTTCCTGATCCTTGCGGTGATTTCGATGTTCCGCAAGCGCGGATAGAAGACCGCAGGGTGGTGCCGGCCGATGGCCGGCACTGTTCTTTCCGGTGGGTGCCGACCGTTGGTC
>NZ_JAWJTI010000018.1:0-71757 GCF_032911525.1 Stenotrophomonas veracruzanensis | reverse complement strand
CGCGGCCAAGCCCCCAAGGACGGGTTTACGGCGTCCCCCGCAACCGGACCCACCCGGCCACCCCTCAGGAAGCCAGCTTTTGACGTTGACGTTGCCTCTGCGGGTGCAGGGCCGCAGGCCCTGCCGCTACCCCTCTTCCCGCCGTCCGCGCAGGATGTCCCGGAACCATTGCCGGTGATGTTTGTACGCCCACCCATAGGTCACCTTGCCCTGGGTCATCGCCCGCACCGAGCCCTTGATCCAGAGCGCTGCGTAGATGTGCACCACGATCGCGCAGATCAACACCCAGCCGAACAGCGCATGGGCAAGTACCGAGAAGCGGATCACCCCGATCGGGAAGAAGTGGCTGAAATACTGCCGCCAGACCACGAAGCCGGTCAGCAGCAGCGCCGACAGGCAGCCGATGATGGCCCAGAACAGCAGCTTCTGGCCCGCATTGAAACGGCCCACCGGCGGCAGCTTCTCATCCTCGTTGCGCAGCACATCGCGCATGCCGCGCATCCACGCGCGATCGTCAGCGGTCGGCAGATTGTCGCGCCACATGCGGAACGCCAGCAGTGCAAAGCCCACCACCATGGCCAAGCCGATGAACGGGTGCAGGATGCGCGTCCACGGTCCACCGCCGAACAGCTGGGTCAGCGGAAACAGGGCAGGGTGGAACAGGGCCAACCCGGACAAGGCGGTCAGCACGAAGCAGATCGCCACGATCCAGTGGTTGATGCGGGTCGGCGCACGGTAGCGGATGATCTGGCGCGGGTGCGGGGCGTACTTCATGGCCGCTGCTCCTCTTCGATCTTCTTCGCCTCGTGTTCGGCTTCCTCTTCTTCCTCGTCATTGACCGTGTTGCGGCCGATGCCGATGTAATGCAGGAACCCGGCGAAGGCGGTGGCGGCGATCGCCAGCACGCCCAGCGGTTTGGCGACGCCCTTCCAGACTTCCACCATCGGGCTGATGCGCGGGTCCTTGGGCAGGTCGGCGTACAGCTCGGGCTTGTCCACGTGCTGCAGCACATACATCACATGAGTGCCGCCCACGCCCTGCGGGTCGTACAGACCGGCGTTCTCGTAGCCACGCGATTTCAGGTCTTCCACGCGCCCGGCCGCATGCTCGGTCATCGCCTGCTTGCTGCCGAAGGTGATCGCACCGGTCGGGCAGGTCTTCACGCAGGCCGGTTCCTGGCCCACCGCCACCCGGTCCGAACACAGCGTGCACTTGTAGGCCTTGTGGTCCTTCTTGGAAATGCGCGGCACGTCGAACGGGCAGCCGGTCACGCAGTAGCCGCAGCCGATGCAGTTCTCTTCCTGGAAGTCGACGATGCCGTTGGCGTACTGGATGATCGCGCCCGGCGACGGGCAGGCCTTCAGGCATCCCGGGTCGGCGCAGTGCATGCAGCCTTCCTTGCGGATCAGCCACTCCAGCTTGCCTTTCTCGTCCTCGTACTCGCGGAACTTCATCACCGTCCACGACTGGTCGCTCAGGTCGGGCGGGTTGTCGTAGCTGCCAACGCAGCTGCCGACCTCGTCGCGCAGGTCGTTCCACTCCATGCAGGCGACCTGGCAGGCCTTGCAGCCGATGCACTTGCTCACATCGATCAGCTTGGCGACCTGGCCGGTGTGCGCACCACGCGCCTCCGGTGAGGGCGTGGTGGTGGCCGAGCGGCGGATGATATCCAGGGATTGCAGTGACATGGCGTGTCTCCTACACCTTCTCGACCTTGACCAGGATGCACTTCGATTCGGGCGTCTGCGAGTTGCCGTCACCGATGGCGTTGGTCAGCGTATTGGCGATGTATCCGGGCTTGGCCGCACCGAGGAAACCCCAGTGGATCGGCACGCCCACCTGGTGCACGGTTTTGCCATCAATCTGCAGGGCTTTGATGCGCTTGGTCACCATCGCCACCGCTTCGATGTGGCCGCGCTTGGAGCTGACGCGCACGCGGCTGCCGTTGTTGATGCCCAGCTCGTCGGCCAGGGCAGCGCCGATCTCGACGAACTGCTCGGGCTGGATGATGGCGTTGAGCTTGCCGTGCTTGGTCCAGAAGTGGAAATGCTCGGTCAGGCGGTAGGTGGTGGCCACATGCGGGAACTCGTCCGGTGAGCCGATCTGTGCGCGATCGCTGGCGAACACGCGTGCCGCCGGGTTGTTCAGCGTCAGTGCCTGCCCCGGGCTGAGCGGATTGCTGCGCAGCGGTGTATCGAAGGGTTCGTAGTGTTCCGGGAACGGGCCTTCGGCCATGCCGGCCTTGGCGAAGAAGCGGGCGATGCCCTCCGGGTTCATGATGAACGGGCCCATCCCACCGGCGGGATCTTCGTCGGCCTTGAAGTCCGGCACGTCCACGCTGCCCCAGTTCTTGCCGTTCCAGGCCAGCAGCGTGCGGCGGGGATCGAACGGTTGGCCGGCCACGTCGCACGAGGCGCGGTTGTACATCACCCGGCGGTTGGCCGGCCACGCCCAGGCCCAGCCCAGCGTGTTGCCGATGCCGGTGGGGTCGCTGTTGTCGCGCCGCGCCATCATGTTGCCGGTCGGGCCCCAGGCGCCGATATAGATCCAGCAGCCGGAGGCGGTGCTGCCGTCGTCGCGCAGGTCGCCGAATGCGGCCAGCTGCTCGCCGGCCTTGCGCACCAGCTTGGTCGGGTCCTTCGGATCGAACACGTCGGCCAGCGCCTTGCCGTTGTATTCCATCGCGAGTTCTTCCGGCGTCGGCAGCTCCGGATTGGAATACTTCCACGCCAGGTCGCGCACCGGCTCCCACCACGCACCGCCGTCCTTCTCGTACATCGCTTTGATGCGATGGAACAGCTCGGACATGATCTCGATGTCGCTGCGCGCTTCTCCCGGCGGATTGGCACCCTTCCAGTGCCACTGCAGCCAGCGCGAGGAGTTCACCACGGCGCCGTTTTCCTCGGCGAATGACGTGGTCGGCAGGCGGAACACCTCGGTCTGGATCGTGCTCGGGTCGACATCGTTCAACGCACCGTGGTTCTGCCAGAAGGCGATGGTCTCGGTTTCCAGCGGGTCCATGCTGACCATGAACTTCAGCTTGGAGAACGCGCTGATCAGCTTGCCCTTGTTCGGCGCCGAGGCCAGCGGATTGAAGCCCTGGCAGATGTAGCCATGGATCTTGCCTTCATTCATCAGCTCGTACGCCTGCAGCATGTCGTACGGCTTGTCGAGCTTGGGCAGGTGGTCGAAGCACCAGTTGTTGTCGGCGGTGGCGGCATCGCCCCACCACGACTTCATCAGGCTGACGTGGAACTTCGGGTAGTTCTGCCAGAACGACATCTGGTTGGCGCGCAACGGCTTCTGCGTGCGCTTGGCGATGTAGGCCTCGTAGTCCTGCTCGTCCTGTTTCGGCAGCGTCAGGTAGCCGGGCAGCAGGTCCGACATCAGGCCGATGTCGGTCAGGCCCTGGATGTTGGAATGTCCGCGCAAGGCGTTCATGCCACCACCGGCCACGCCGATGTTGCCCAGCAGCAGCTGCACCATGGTGCCGGCACGCACGTTCTGCGCGCCGATCGAGTGCTGCGTCCAGCCCAGCGCGTACAGGATGGTCATCGCCTTGTCCTTGCCGGCGGTGGACGCGATCATGTCCCAGATCTGGAGGATGCTGTCGGCCGGCGTGCCGCAGATGCGTTCGACCATTTCCACCGTATAGCGCGCATAGTGCTGCTTGAGCAGGTTGTAGACGCAGCGCGGGTCCTTCAGCGTCGGGTCGCTGCGCACGAAGCCATCGTCACCGTAGGCGTAGTCCCAGCTGGAGCGGTCGTAGCTGCGCTTCTCTTCGTTGTAGCCCGAATACAGGCCGTCCTTGAAGGCGAACTCGTCCTTCACCAGGAACGACATGTCGGTGTAGTTCAGCACGTACTCGTGCTGGATGCGGTCCTCGGTCAACAGGTAGTTGATCAGCCCGCCCAGGAACACGATGTCGGTACCGGTGCGGATCGGCGCGTACACATCGGCCACCGCAGCCGAGCGGTTGAAGCGCGGATCGACCACGATCAGCCGGGCCTTGTTGTGTGCCTTGGCCTCGGTCACCCATTTGAACCCGCACGGGTGTGCCTCGGCGGCATTGCCACCCATGATCAGGATCAGGTCGGCATTCTTGATGTCGACCCAGTGATTCGTCATCGCACCACGGCCTAGCGTCGGGGCAAGACCTGCCACCGTCGGGCCGTGTCAGACACGTGCCTGGTTGTCGAATGCCAGCATGCCAAGGGAGCGGACGACCTTGTGGGTCAGCACCGCGGTTTCATTGCTGGTGGCCGAGGCGGCCAGCATGCCGGTGGTCAGCCAGCGGTTGACCGTCTGCCCGGCTTCGTTCTTCTGCACGAAGTTGGCATCGCGGTCTTCCTTCATCAGCCGCGCGATGCGGTCCAGCGCATCGTCCCAGCTCAGCCGCTTCCACTCGTTCGAGCCCGGCGCGCGGTACTCGGGGTAGAGCAGGCGCGACTTGCTGTGGATGATGTCGGCCAGGCCGGCGCCCTTCGGGCACAGCGTGCCGCGGTTCACCGGATGGTCCGGGTCGCCCTCGATATGGAAGATGCTCGGCTCGGCGTTCTTGGCGCCATCGCCGAGGCTGTACATCAGGATGCCGCAGGCCACCGAACAGTAGGTACAGGTGTTGCGGGTCTCGGTCGCACGGGTCAGCTTGTACTGCCTGACCTCCGCGAGCGCGATGCCGGGCGCGAAGCCCATCAATGCCAGACTGGAGCCGACCAGGGTTGTCCCGGTCACTTTCAGGAACTGGCGGCGGCTCATCGATGGCATGCCGTTCTCCTGGGATGGCGGGGAGGCGCTGGCCTCCGGGCTGTCGTTGGGTACGGCCCGGTTATAGCACAGGCCCCCGCACGCCCATGTGGCACAAGGCGCGGCGCCTGCCGGGCGGGCGCGTAACGGGGCCGCTCTGGTAAAGTTGCGTGCCCGCACCCCGGGGAAGCGTCTGCCGGGCCTGGTTCCAGGATGTTCCGCGCAGCCCCCGCCGTCCTGGCGCGATCCTCCGCGCCGGAGCTGGAACATCGAGGAAAAATTTTGCGAAATCAACCCGTTGGATCCCCCGCATGAGCGCCCCGTCGAAGCCGTCGGACGCCGTTGCGCGCGGCACGCTGTACATCGTTGCCGCCCCGTCCGGCGCCGGCAAGAGCAGCATCGTCAATGCCACCCTGGCGCGTGACCCGCAGATCGCCCTGTCGATCTCCTTCACCTCGCGCGCGATGCGTCCGGGTGAAGTGAACGGCCAGCACTACCATTTCGTCAGCGCCGAGAAGTTCGAGGAAATGATCGCCGCAGGCGACTTCTTCGAGCATGCCTGGGTGCACGGCGACTGGAAGGGCACCGCCCGCCAGTCTGTGGAACCGCAGCTGGCCGCCGGGCAGGACGTGCTGCTGGAAATCGACTGGCAGGGCGCGCAGCAGGTGCGCCAGCTGGTGCCGGGCACGGTCACCGTGTTCATCCTGCCGCCGTCCAAGCAGGCCCTGCAGGACCGCATGCGCAAGCGCGGCCAGGACAGCGAGGCGGTCATCGCCCAGCGCCTCGGCGCGGCCCGTGACGAGATGCTGCACTTCAACGAGTTCGACTACGTCATCGTCAACGAGGTGTTCGACACCGCCGTGGACGAGCTGTGCGCCATCTTCACCGCCAGCCGCCTGCGCCGGGAGGCCCAGAAGGTCCGCCACGCCGGCCTGATCCAGGCCCTGTTGACCCCCGATCCGGGCGCAACTGACTGATTCCAAAAGAATCGGGTGGGGGTTGGCTTGATTTTGTCCAGCCCCTGCCAGTACACTCCGTCCCCTTTCCCTCATTCGACTGAGCGGCCGACCGGTCGCCGGGAGCCCGTATGGCCCGCATCACCGTAGAAGATTGCCTGGAAGTCGTTAACAACCGTTTCGAACTGGTCATGATGGCTTCCAAGCGTGCCCGCCAGCTCGCCAACGGCGTGCAGGCCACGCTGGACAACAGCGAGACCGAGGACAAGCCGACCGTGCTGGCGCTGCGCGAAATCGCCGCCCGCAAGATCGACAACGCGCTGATCGACGAAGTCGAGAAGGCCGAGCGTGAGCGCGCCGAGCGTGAAGCGCTGGAGTGGGCTGCCGCGGAAGTGGTCGCCGACGAAGACATGTCCAAGAACGACGATTGATCGCATCGATCAACGTAATCGTTGGATGTGCCGAACAGCCCGCCCCGTGCGGGCTGTTTCGCATTCAGGATTTGCCGTAAACGTCGCGCTGGAATAGGCTTCGGGCATGAACCCAGGCCCCACTGCCAAGGTCGCCGCAGCCCCCGCTGCCGCCGTACCCGACTACGTCCTCCAGCTTGAACGCGCCGCCCATTACCTGCCGCCGGAACAGCTGCCGCTGTTGCGCCGCGCCTGGGAAGTCGGAGCCGCCGCGCACGCCGGGCAGACGCGCAAGTCGGGCGAGCCCTATATCACCCATCCGGTGGCCGTGGCCCAGGTGCTGGCTGAGCTGGGCCTGGACGTGGAAGCGCTGATCGCCGCGATCCTGCACGACACCATCGAAGACACCCCGCTGACCCGTGAGGCGCTGGCCGCCGAGTTCGGCGAAGCCGTGGCCGAACTGGTCGACGGCGTGACCAAGCTGGACAAGCTGAAGTTCCGCGACCGCCAGGAAGCGGCCGCCGAGAGCTTCCGCAAGATGCTGCTGGCGATGTCGCGCGACCTGCGCGTGATCATGATCAAGCTGGCTGACCGCCTGCACAACATGCGCACGCTGGGCGCGCAGAGCCGCGAAGCGCGCGGCCGCATCGCCCGCGAGACGCTGGAGATCTACGCGCCCATCGCTCAGCGCCTGGGCATGAGCCTGGTCAAGAGCGAGCTGCAGAACCTGGGCTTCAAGGCGCTGTACCCGTGGCGCCACGCCATCATCGAAAAACACATCCGCAGCCAGCCGGTGGTGCGCCGCGAAGCGATGGCGCAGGTGGAAGTGCAGCTGTCGCAGCGGCTGGCGAAAGAGGGCATCGAGCACCGCCTGGTCAGCCGCATCAAGACCCCGTGGAGCATCTACAACAAGATGCGTGACGAGAACAAGTCCTTCGACCAGGTGATGGACGTGTTCGGCTTCCGCCTGGTCGTGCGCAGCGTGCCCAGCTGTTACCACGCGCTGGGTTCGGTGCACGCCACGTTCAAACCCTTGGATGGCCGCTTCCGCGATTTCATCGCCATTCCCAAGGCCAACGGTTACCAGTCGCTGCACACCGTGCTGTTCGGGCCCTACGGCTCGCCGATCGAAGTGCAGATCCGTACCGAGGAAATGGACCTGATCGCCGAACGCGGCGTGGCCGCGCACTGGACCTACAAGTTCGGTGGCGATTCGCCCAACAGCGCGCAGAGCCGCGCCCACGCCTGGATCGTCGAACTGATCGACTCGCAGCGCGCTGCCGGTTCGTCGCTGGAGTTCCTCGACAACGTCAAGGTCGACCTGTTCCCGGACGAGGTCTATCTGTTCACGCCGAAGGGCAAGATCCTGGCCCTGCCGCGCAATTCCACAGCGCTCGATTTCGCCTACGCCGTGCATACCGATGTCGGCAACATGGCGGTGGCCTCGCGCGTGGACAAGAAACTGGTGCCACTGCGCACCAAGCTGGTGTCGGGGCAGTCGGTGGAGATCATCACCGCCCGCTCGGCCACGCCGAAACCGCAGTGGCTGGAATTCGTGGTCACCAGCAAGGCGCGCACCGCCATCCGCCACCAGCTCAAGCAGCTGGAGCACGAAGACGCCGTGCAGCTGGGCCACCGCATGCTCGACCGTGCGCTGGAAGCGATGGATTCGTCGCTGGAGCGGCTGCCGAAGGGACGCCTGGATGCGTTCCTCACCGAGCATCGTTTCCCGCGCCTGGAGGCGCTGCTGGCCGAGGTCGCGCTGGGCAACTGGATGCCGACCCAGGCCGCGCAGGCACTGATGGCCTACGCCGAACTGCGTGGCGGCCCGCACTCGCGCCACCATTCGCAGGAAAAGATCCTGATCAACGGCAGCGAGCGCGGCGTGGTCACCTTCGCCGGCTGCTGCCAGCCGATTCCCGGCGACGAGATCATGGGCTACCACACCGCCGGCAAGGGCATCGTGGTGCACCGCATGGACTGCCCGAACCTGGCCGAGCTGCGCAAGTCGCCCGAGCGCTGGGTGCCGATCGGCTGGGATACCACCGTCTCCGGCGACTACGACACCTCGCTGGTGGTGGAAGTGGAGAACGGCACCGGCGTGCTGGCGCAGCTGGCCGCCGCCATTGCGCAGAGCCATTCCAACATCGAGCGCGTGGACTACCTGGACCGCGACTTCAACGCCGCCGTGCTGGCGTTCAACATCCAGGTGCGCGACCGCAACCACCTGGCCGAGGTGATGCGCCGCCTGCGCCGCCTGTCGGTCGTGCAAGCGGTGCGCCGGCAATAACGCGACCCCGGTAGTGCCGGCCGCTGGCCGGCAACCGTGTGGATCCTCGGTTGCATCGCGCACTTGCCGGCCAGCGGCCGGCACTACCGGGTTGCTACAATCACCGCTCTGTTTTCCCCCAAGCACCGGAGCGACCCATGTCCCGCCAGATCATCAACACCGAAAAGGCTCCCGCCGCCATCGGCCCGTACTCGCAGGCCGTGCGCGCCGGCAACACCGTGTACTTCTCCGGCCAGATCCCGCTCGACCCGGCTACCGGCGACATCGTCGGCGCCGGTGACGTCGAAGCGCAGGCCCGCCGCGCCTTTGACAACCTCAAGGCTGTGGCTGAAGCCGCTGGCGGCTCGCTGGACAAGGTCGTGCGCCTCGGCCTGTACCTGACCGATCTGGGCGAGTTCGCCAAGGTCAATGCGGTCATGCAGGACTACTTCCAGGCCCCGTACCCGGCCCGTTCCACCATCGAAGTCTCCGGCCTGCCGAAGGGCGCCAACTTCGAGGTCGACGCGGTGATGGTCATCGACTGACCGCCACGTGGCACGCAAGGCGGCGGTCACCCCGGTCCTGTCACCGTCCGGCGAAGCATCCCTGGCGATGCTCGCGGGCGTGGGTCCGGCCGTGGCCGCCAAACTGCAGGCGCGTGGCCTGGCCACCCTGCAGGATCTCTGGCTTCACCTGCCGCTGCGTTATGAAGACCGGACCCGGCTGACCCGCATCGAAGACCTGCGCAACGGCGTGCCGGCACAGGTGGAAGGGCGGGTGGTCGCAGTCGAGCGCGGCATGCGTTACCGGCCGATGCTGAAAGTGGCTGTGGAAGACGAAGGGCGGGGCACCCTGGTGCTGCGCTTCTTCCACTTCCGCCAGCAGCAGGTCGGCCAGTTCGCGGTCGGCAACCGGCTGCGCTGCTTCGGCACGCCCAAACCGGGCCAGCTCGGCCTGGAAATCGTCCACCCCAGCTACCAGGTACTGGGCCGCAACGACGATCCCGAACTCGGTGACCGCCTCGACCCGGTGTATCCCACCGTCGAAGGCGTCGGCCCGATGACCATGCGCAAGCTGATCGGCCAGGCGCTGGACCGCCTGCCCGAGGAAAGCGCGCTGGAACTGCTGCCCAGCGGCTGGCTCGACGGCCTTGGCCTGCCGTCACTGCGCAGCGCGCTGCTGACCGTACACCGGCCGCCACCGGATGCCGACCTGGCCGCGTTGGCCGCCGGCACTCATCCAGCGCAGCGTCGCCTGGCAATGGAAGAGCTGCTGGCCCACCACCTCAGTCTGCGCCGCCAGCGCATTGCCCTCCAGGCGCACCACGCACCGCCGCTGGCCGGTCCCGGCAAGCTGGCCAAGGCGCTGCTGAAGCAGCTGCCGTTCGCGCTGACCGGCGCGCAGGCGCGCGTGTTCAAGCAGATCCGCGAAGACCTGTCGCGGCCCAGCCCGATGTTGCGGCTGGTGCAGGGCGACGTCGGTTCCGGCAAGACCGTGGTCGCCGCGCTGGCCGCGATGCTGGCGGTGGAGCAGGGCAAGCAGGTCGCGTTGGCTGCCCCCACCGAGCTGCTGGCCGAACAGCACCTCAACAACCTGCGCGGGTGGCTGGAACCGCTGGGCGTGCGCATCGCCTGGCTGGCCGGCAAGGTCACCGGCAAGGCGCGCGCCAGGGTGATGGAGCAGGTCGCCAACGGCGAAGCACAGGTGGTGGTCGGTACCCACGCACTGATGCAGGAGGCGGTGGTGTTCCAGGACCTGGCCCTGGCCATTGTCGACGAGCAGCACCGCTTCGGCGTGCACCAGCGGTTGGCGTTGCGCGACAAGGGCGCAGGCGGCAACAGCGTGCCGCACCAGCTGGTGATGACCGCCACACCGATTCCGCGCACGCTGGCAATGTCCGAGTACGCCGACCTGGATGTGTCGGCCATCGACGAACTGCCGCCGGGCCGCACGCCGGTGCAGACCGTCGCACTCAACAATGACCGTCGCCCGGAATTGATCGAGCGCATCGCACTGGCCTGCCAGGAAGGGCGTCAGGTCTACTGGGTGTGCACGCTCATCGAGGAAAGCGAAGAACTGGATGCCACGCCCGCGCAGGCGACCTACGAATCGCTGCAGGCGCTGCTGCCGGGCGTGCGCGTGGGGCTGGTGCATGGCCGCCTGAAGGCCGCTGAAAAGCTGGCGACGATGGTGGCGTTCAAGGCCGGCGACATCGACCTGCTGGTGGCGACCACCGTGATCGAAGTCGGCGTGGACGTGCCCAACGCCTCACTGATGGTGATCGAGAATGCCGAGCGTCTGGGTCTGGCCCAGCTGCACCAGCTGCGCGGTCGCGTGGGGCGTGGTTCGGCGGTGTCGCGCTGCGTGCTGCTGTACCAGGCGCCGCTCTCGCAGATGGCACGCGAGCGCCTGCAGACCATGCGCGAAACCAACGATGGTTTCGTCATCGCCGAAAAGGATCTGGAGCTGCGCGGTCCCGGCGAACTGCTGGGTACCCGGCAGACCGGCCTGGCCGGTTTCCGCATTGCCGACCTGGCCCGCGATGCCGGCCTGCTGCCCGGCGTGCACGACCTGGCCGAGCGCCTGCTGGACCAGCAACCCACGCTGGCCGATCGTGTGGTGCAGCGCTGGATCGGCACCGCCGTGCGTTACGCCTCGGCCTAATGCCGCCTTGGTGGGTGTGGACCTTGGTCCACACATCCACGCATGGCGTAGATCTACATCGCGCTGCGCGCGGGAGTCGAGCAAGGCTCGACTCTACAGACAGCGCTTTCGATCATTTCCATGTTCATCCACGCATTGCGTGGATGTGTCGACCAAGGTCGACACCTACCAACATCCGCCGTTCCGACAGACCGCGGAAATCTGTCGAAGGCGGGGTGGGTCCGGTTGAGGGGGTGTGAGCGGCATGGATGCCGCGACCAAGCCCCCATGGATGGGTTTACGGCGTCCCCCTCAGCCGGACCCACCCCGCCATCTCACGGAATGCAGGCTTTTGACGTTGACGTTGACGTTGACGTCGCCTCTGCGGGTGCAGGGCACAGCCCTGCCGAACCCCAACCCCCCGTACTTGCAACGGTCATCATCCCGGTCCACACTTCGTTGCCGATCTGAAGACGGCAACGATGACCCACAAGATCCCCCTGTTGATCGACACCGACCCCGGTGTGGACGACGCCCTGGCCCTGCTGATGGCCTTTGCCGATGAACGGCATGACGTGGTCGCCCTGACCATCGCCGCCGGCAATGTCGGCCTGCAGTACACCGTCCGCAACGCCCTCAAGCTCTGCGACATCGTCGGCCGCGCCGACGTGCCGGTGTTTGCCGGCAGCCCGGATCCCCTGCTGCATCCCTCCGTCGACGCTGCCCACGTGCATGGCCGTGATGGCTACGGCGACGTCGATCTGCCGCCGCCGAGCCGCCAGGCCGAGGCCGAGCACGCCGCACTGGCCATCCTGCGCCTGTCGCACGAGCACGCCGGCGAACTGATGCTGGTGATGCTTGGCCCGCTGACCAACCTTGCCCTGGCACTGAAGCTGGACCCGACCCTGCCTGAGCGCATCAAGCGCATCGTGGTGATGGGTGGCGCGGTCACCTGCCACGGCAACATCACCCCGGCGGCCGAATTCAACATTGCGTTCGATCCGGAAGCGGCGCACGTGGTGTTCACTTCGTTCAAGCACCTGCTGGTGTCGGACTGGGAGGCTACCGTCGCCCATGGCCTGCCGCTGCAGGACGCCGAGACGTGGCTGCAGGCCGATTCCGATCGCGCCCGCTTCTACGAGCTGATCTCGCGCAAGACCCGCGGCCTGTCCGAAGACAGCAAGGGCGGGCGCTGGTACACCGCCGATGCGGTGGCCATGGCCTGGGCGCTGAACCCGGAAGGGCAGCTGCAGGTCGAGTCGCGTCCGCTGAACGTGGAGCTGAACGGTACGTTCAGCCGCGGCGCCACCATCGTCGACTGGAACCGCCAGACCGGCCAGCCGGACAACTGCGATCTGCTGATGGCCTACGACCAGCAGCGTTTCGAGGCCCTGGTGCGCCAGGCCCTGGGCGCCGACTGAAGTTGATTGACCGGCACCGGTTGCCCCGGGCGGCAACCGGTGCTTATAATGCCGCTCTTGACCACCAGCCCATTTACGGTGTGAGCCCATGAAGGCCGATATCCATCCGAACTACCGCGACGTCGTCTTCCATGACGTCACCTCCGATTTCAAGATCCTGACCCGCTCGACCATGGCGACGAAGGAAACCATCCAGTGGGAAGACGGCAACGAATACCCGCTGGTCAAGGTTGAAATTTCCTCGGCTTCGCACCCGTTCTATACGGGCAAGCACAAGGTCATCGACACCTCGGGCCGTATCGACAAGTTCCAGAAGCGCTACGCGCGCTGATCTGTCGATCCAGCTTCGAACCGACGGCCGCGCTCTGCGCGGCCGTTTGTTTTTCCCCAACGCCAACCCAACGGGCGTTTGGATGGACGGAACACTGCGTTCGTGTGACCACGCTTTTGCCGATCCGGGCCGCTCAACGGCCGGCGTCTGGCCGCCTGTCGTATACGACTTCTGTCTAGCGCCGGGCAAATGCTGCTGTGCGATAATGATCTGATCCCCGGCACAGGCCGAGGACGTCATTCACGTGCCTGACCAATGCGCTTGGGCAGGCGCCTTCCCATGAAGGAGCGCACACAGTGTCCGATCTTGATCAGGTCACGCTCAACGCCGGCGACAAGTCGGTCGTTCTGCCCGTCATCAAACCCACCCTTGGCAACGACTGCGTCGACATCGCGAAGCTGACCAAGGAAACGGGGTATTTCACCTACGATTCCGGCTTCACCGCGACGGCCAGCTGCAAGTCCGCCATCACCTACATCGACGGCGACAAGGGCGTGCTGCTGTACCGCGGCTACCCGATCGAACAGTTGTCGGAAAAGTCGAGCTACGTCGAAGTGGCCTACCTGCTGATCAACGGCGAGCGCCCGAGCGCCGAACAGCTGAAGGCCTTCACCGACGAGCTGGCGGCTGAAGCCAACGTCGATGAGTCGATCAATACCCTGATCGGCAGCTTCGCCAAGGATGCCCATCCGATGGCCATCCTGACCGCCGCCATCGCGCAGCTGTCGGCCATCTACCACGACTCGCTGGACCTGTCCGACGCCGAACAGCGCCGCCAGGCCGCCGTGCGCCTGATCGCCAAGGTGCCGACCCTGTCGGCGCTGATCTACCGCCACGGCAAGGGCCTGCCGGCCAACAAGCCGGACACCTCGCTGGACTACGTCAGCCGCTTCCTGAAGCAGACCTTCGAGTCGGCTGATGGCCAGTACGATCTGAACCCGGACGTGGTCAAGGCGCTGGACCTGCTGTTCATCCTGCACGCCGACCACGAGCAGAACGCCTCGACCTCGACCGTGCGCCTGGTCGGTTCGACCGGTGCCAACCCGTACGCGTCGGTCGCCGCTGGCGTCACCGCACTGTGGGGTCCGGCCCACGGCGGTGCCAACGAAGCCGTGCTGAAGATGCTGGAAGAAATCGGCACCGCCGACAATGTCGAGTCCGCCGTGGTCAAGGCCAAGGACAAGACCTCGGGCTTCCGCCTGATGGGCTTCGGCCACCGCGTCTACAAGAACTTCGACCCGCGCGCCAAGGTCATCGGCGAGATGACCAGCAAGGTGCTCAAGCAGCTGGGCGTGCAGGATCCGCTGCTGGACGTGGCCGTGAAGCTGGAACAGGCCGCGCTGCAGGACGAGTACTTCGTCGCCCGCAAGCTGTACCCGAACGTCGATTTCTACAGCGGCATCATCTACAAGGCGCTGCAGATCCCGACCGAGATGTTCACCGTCATGTTCGCCCTGGGCCGTACCTCCGGCTGGGTGTCGCATTGGCTGGAACAGCAGGTTGATCCGGAAATGAAGATCGGCCGTCCGCGCCAGGTCTACACCGGCAGCGACGTGCGCGACTACCAGGGCTGATCGCCCGCGTAAGTTGTGCCGAAGACGCCCCGCATCCGCGGGGCGTTTTTTGTTTTGGCTCCGGTAGCTGCCAACCTTGGTTGGCACGCTTTCGACACTCGGCAAAAATCATCCACGCGTGGCATGGATCTACCGCGCTCCCGCTTTTTGGTAGGTGCCAACCTTGGTTGGCACGCTCTTCACCGCGCCAAGACCGCGTGATTCAAGGGTCTCGCCAGCTTCACAAGCGCTCGCGCAGCCTCAGGACGCCAGCTGCATCCGCAGCATCTGATCCGGAGCGTCCGTCCCATGAGTACCCGATTCGACCCCCCCGAGCGCGGCCCGCTCGACCCTGTTATCGCCACCCCCATCGTCGCCCCTCCAAGCGAAAGCGCCGTGTCCTGGGGCGCGATCTTCGCCGGCGCCGCCGCTGCCGCTGCACTCTCCCTCATCCTGCTGATTCTCGGCGTGGGCCTGGGGCTGTCCTCGGTGTCGCCGTGGTCGTTCGAAGGCGTCAGCAAGGAAACCTTCGGTTGGTCCAGCATCATCTGGCTCACCTTCACCGCGCTGGCGGCTTCGGGTCTGGGTGGCTATCTGGCCGGACGCCTGCGTACCAAGTGGACGCAGATCCACGGCGATGAAACCTACTTCCGCGATACCGCACATGGCTTCGTGTCGTGGGCGGTGGCCACGCTGCTCACCGCCGGTCTGCTCACGTCGGCCATCGGTGGGGTGCTGGGCACGGGCGCGAAGGTGGCAGGTGCCACGGCTGGTGCCGCAGTATCCACCGCCGGCGTTGCCGCAGCGGGCGCCGGTAGCGTTGCGGCGGCTACGCCGGAAGGCGACCTCAACTACTGGGTGGACTCGCTGTTCCGCAGCGCCACCAGCGCAGGGCCGTCTGATCCCGCAGCGCCGCCTCCGCCGGGTGCGCCGAGGGATTCGAATGCGGCACCGCCGCCGACACCGAACGCGGGCCCGCGCGAGATTGGCATGGCCCCGCCACCGCGTCCGGTGCCCGGCAATGGTCCGCTGGGTGATCGCCGTGAAGTGCGTGCCGAGGTGAATCGCATCATCGTCAACAGTCTGCAGGGAGATGGCCTGGATCCGGCCGACACCCAGTACCTGTCCCAGCTGATCGCGCGCGAGACCGGCATGAGTCAGGCCGAAGCGCAGGCCCGCGTGACCGATGTGCAGACGCGCATGCGTGCTGCGCTGGAGAAGGCCAAGAACACCGCCAAGCAGGCCGCCGACGACGCCCGAAAGGCGACTGCCTATGCCGCACTGTGGCTGTTCATCACCCTGCTGATCGGCGCGTTCTTCGCCAGCCTCAGCGCTACCTGGGGCGGCCGCCGCCGCGACCTCTAACCCGTATTCCGTGCAAGGAGACCTGTCATGAAAATGATTCTGCTCTGGTTGTTGGGCGTGCCGATTCCGCTGCTGATCCTGTACGCGATCTTCTTCTGATCACGCGCCAACGCGAAGTCCACGCATGCGTGGATGGGTATTTGTAGAGTCGAGCCGTGCTCGACTGCTGTTCGCGCGGACGTGCGAGTCGAGCGCGGCTCGACTCTACAAAAAGCAAAACACGGCAACCAGACATCCATCCGGAACTACACCTCTGAATACTGGCTCGGCGAACACCCCAGTTCGCGCCGGAACGCGGCGGAAAACGCGCTGGGACTCGCATACCCCAGGTCCAATGCCACGCGTGTCACTGCCTGCCCCTGGCCCAGCCGTTCGATGGCTGCCAGCAGGCACACCTGCTGCCGCCACTCGGCGAAACTCACTCCGGTATCCGCGCGGAACGTCCGCGTGAACGTGCGCCGGCTCATGCCTGCATCCGCAGCCACCTCATCAAGCCCGATGGTGAGCGAGGGCGCATCAAACAGCGCCCGGCAGACACGCGCCAGGCGTGCATCGTCAGGCAACGGCGCATGCAGGGAAAGCATCGGCATCGACGCGATCTCCGCTACCAGCAACTGCATCAGCTTGCCCGCATGCCCGTCCTCGTCGTACAGCGCGGGCAGGTCCACTGCGCCTTCCAGCAGCTGCCGCAGCAACGGCGAAACGGCATATACGTGGCACTGTGCCGGCATCGCCACCGCGGCGGCCGCGTCGATGGAAAGGAATGCGTTGAGCATCGTCACCGGCCCGCGCATTGTCATCTCGTGGGCCAGCCCGGCCGGTACCCAGCAGGCGCGCCGTGGCGGCACCAGCCAGCGCCCCTGCGGTGTCGTCACGCTGATGGTGCCGCGCACGGCGAACGCGAACTGGCCACGTCGATGGGCATGGCGGGGAAAGGTGGACGCTGCCGCGTAGTCGTTCGAGGTGACCACGACATCGCGCGGCAGGTCTTCGTAGGGATCGAGCAGCGAATTGCGCATGGCCCGGATTCTATAGCGGTTGACCTGCCATCGACGGTGGGCCGGGCCTGTGCTGCCTAGCATCAATACTCTTTCTGACTGTGGCGATTCTTCATGGCCAACACTTTTCATCGCGTGGGGCAGGGGCCTCACTCCGTCCTGGTCCTGCATGGTTGGTTCGGCGACGCACACGCGTTCGAACCGATCGAGCCGTGGCTGTCGCGCGACCACTTCAGCTACATCTTCATGGACTGCCGTGGCTACGGCGGCATGCGCGACGTGGCGGGGCAGTACAGCATCGACGAAATCGCCCGTGACGCACTCTCGCTTGCCGATGCACTTCAGCTGGAAACGTTCAGCGTAGCGGGGCATTCCATGGGAGGCATGGCGATCGAGCGCATTGCCGTGCTCGCCCCGCAGCGGGTGCGATCCATGCTGGCCATCGCGCCCGTTCCCTGTGGCGGCATTGCCTATGACGCATCCACGCGAGGACTTCTGGAGAGCGCTGCCGGCAGCGTGGCCAGCCGAAGGGCCATCGTCGATCGCAGTACTGGCGGCAGACTGCCTGCAGCCTGGCTGGATTGGAAGGCCCGCTATTCAATGGAGCACTCCACGCCTGACGCGTTTGCTGCCTATCTAGCCGCCTGGGCAGATACGGATTTCAGCGACGAGATCGTCGGCGAGCACCGGTTGAAGGTGGTGGTTGGTGGGAATGATCCCACTTTCAACCGATCACTGATGGAGCGCACCTATCTGCGTCGCTACCGGCAGGCCACGCTGGAGGTTCTGGAGGATGCAGGACACTACCCGATGAACGAAACACCGTTGGCTCTGGTGGCGGCCATGGAGTCCTTTCTGTTGTCATTGCCCAGGAGGTAGAGTCGACTGTCAGGCGACTCGCGCGCCACGCGAACAGCAGTCGAGCGCGGCTCGACTCTACAAGAAAGCAAAGCAATGAGGTTTGTTGTATTCAACGAATGAGGGAAATTGCATAACCCTGGAAGGTTGAGCTAATTCAAAGATTCTTCTTAGCGTTCAACGTTTTAGGAATGTTTGCATGGCCTGCATGGCAATGGATTTCTAACATTCTCTCCGTCGCCCGCAACCACCTCTGCGGGCGGCGCCTCCCTCCCTTGTTCCCTAAGGGAGGGAGGCTTTCTTATTCCCCTTGTCCGAGAGAGACACCCCATGCACGCCATCATCAAGAAGGCCGCGCTCGCTGCAGCGCTGGCCACCGCATCGCTGTCCGCGCACGCCATCGAGGCCAACATCACCCTGCGCGCCAACGTTGATCCGTCGCTGGCCCTGCTCAAGTCCGATGGCACGCCGCTGACCGACGCGGCAGAAATGAGCCACAACCCGATCAATGGCCTGACCCCGTTCACCGAGAGCGTGCGCATCTTCAGCAATGACGTCGATGCCGACGTAGAGGTCCGCCTGGGCCACGCCGCTGAACTGGTGGCCACCGCCGGTGCCCCCGGCACGGCCAACGTTCCGCTCAGCGTTACCCTGAACAACCGTGCGCTGACCACCACCACGGCCGAGTTCCTGGCCACCGATCTGTTCCCGGGCTCCAACATCCCGGGCGCCTCGATTGAAATGCCGCTGCGCGTGGCGCAGACCACGCAGGCGCCCATCACCGCCAAGGGCTACTACGAAGGCGTGGTCAACATCGTGCTGAACCAGAAGCCGTAACGCACCTCCCCCACGGCCGGCCCTGTCGGGGCCGGCCGGTTTCAGGCACGTCCCCCTATGAAGAATTCCGCACCCGCCGTCACCCGGCTGGCGGTGGCGCTCGCCCTGGCGTTGGCGGCGCCCGCCGTTATCGCCAGCAATGTTCCGCCAGGCTTTGAAGACCTGGTGGAAGGCCAGCTGGAACAGCTCGACATCCGCCTGCCGGGCCGCTCGGCGGGGCTGTCGCCTGTGCTGGTCACCCTGGAGACCGTGCAACTGCAGGAGCCGGCAATGGCATTGCAGGCGCTGAATCTCACTCCCGAGGCGCAGGCCGCGCTGTTGCCCGCGCTGTCGCAACCGCTGCCGCGCAACAGTCACCTTGCCTGCCGCCACGGGCAGGAAAGCACCGGCTGTGGTTACCTGCCCCCGCCGGAAGAATCCAATGACGTGCGCGCGATCTACGACGAAGGGCAGGGCGCCATCGTGCTGTTCTTCGCACGCCAATGGCTGCCGGTGGATGATCCGGCAGCACATCGCTTCCACACGGTCACCGCCAACGCGCAGAACGCATTCCTGCACCAGCAGGTGCTCAACGTCAGCGGCGGCGACGGCTACCAGGCGTTGGCTGCACAGGGCACCGGCACGCTGGGCGTGCTAAGCGATGGCCACGTCGGTGTGGAATGGAACTACAGCCGCCAGCAGCAGCGGCAGCAGCGCACGCGCGACCAGTTCCAGATCGACAGCGCTTACTACCGCAACGACCTGGGCCAGCAGCACTATCTGCAGGCCGGGCGCATGGACCGCCGCAACCTGGCCAGCCCGCAAGGCGGCACCTTTGGTTTCAGCATGCTGCCGCTGGATCGCTTCCAGGGCCTGCGCGTGGGCACCACCCAGGCTTACCTCGACCCGGACGGCGCCGTCGATGCGCTGCCGGTCACCGTGCTGCTGGCCCGCAGTGCGCGGGTGGACGCCTTCGATGGCGACCGCCTGCTGCAGACCTTCTACCTGGACGCGGGCGTGAACCAGCTCGATACCCGCCGTTTCCCGTTCGGCAGCTACACCGTCACCCTGCGCATCTACGAAGACGGCGTGCTGGTGCGCAGCGAGGACGCACCCTTCAACAAGGGCGGCGATTGGACCGACACCAGCGTGCAGTGGTTCCTGCAGGCCGGCCGCCGCCATGAGCGCCGCGACGATGGTTTCAACGGCGAGATGGCCGCGCAGGCCGGCATCCGCATACCGTTCGCGCGCGACCTGGCGATGACCGTCGGCGTGGCCGACATGAGCAGTGCCAGCTACGGCGAGCTGCGCGTGGACGCGCGCCGCCAGTTCCGCACCCAGGAATACCGTGCCAGCGCCAGCGTGCTGCGCGGCAGCGATGGCAGCCATGGCGTGCAGAGCCAATTGTCGTACCGGCGCTGGGCATCATGGAATGTGTACCACCAGCGCCTGCGCGGCGCCGCCTGCCAGCGCACGACGCCCAGCCTGGAGCGCATTGGCTGCATGGACGCGCTGAGCGCGTCGGTGGCGCTGCCGCTGGCCGGCGGCAACGTCTATCTGGGCTACACGCGTCGCCAGACCTATCGCCCCAGCTGGGTGCTGCCGGGGAGTGACGACGACCGCTGGCAGGGCCTGCCCGGCGTACTACCGCCACCCGGTTTCATTCCCGAGCTGCGCCCGGCGTATCAGAGCCGCGCGCTGCAGGCCAGTTACAGCCGCAGCCAGCGCTGGCGCGATTTCAACCTGGGCCTGCGCGCAGGCGTCTGGCAGCAGCGCAACGAAGGCAGCAGCGTGAGTCCCCGCGACCGCGGTATGTTCCTCAGCGTCACCCTGTCGCGCCTGCATGTGCGCAGTGGCAACAGCCACCAGCACCGGTATGCAGTGGATGTGCGGCAGCCGCAACACGCGCGCCCGGACGTGCAGTACAACGCCGGCCAGACCTATCGCCGCGATGAGATCAGCGGCGCACGCGAGCTTTCGCTGGATCTGCGTGGCAACAACCAGGACCGTTACAGCGCCGGCATCAGCGGCCAGCTGCAGGGCGCGCATGGGCAGACCAGCGGCGCGGCCAGCTGGTACCAGCAGCGCAATGGCACCCAGCTGTCCTACAGCGCCAGCCACACCTCCGGCCTGGCCCTGACTGCCAATGGTCTGTTCTGGGGCGGGCAATCCGGCGCCGATGCCGGCCTGGCTGTGCAGGTGGCCGATACCGACGATCTTGACCTGACCGGCGTGGCCGCCGAACTGCAGGTGGGTGGCCTGCGCCGCCAACGTCTGCGTATCGGCGAACGTCGCCTGCTGCCACTGGCGGCCTACCAGGTGCATCGCGCCGAAGTGCAGGACGCCACCGCACACGATGGCCAGGCCGCCGTGCGCGTGGGCAGCAGTGGCGGTGCGCAGCCGTTGTTCCTGGCACCGGGCAAGGTGGCGCGTATGCCGGTACCGCTGGAAGTGACCTACACCTTCATCGGCAATGCACGCGACATCGCCGGCCTTCCCGTCGGCGGCGCCCGCATTCTCAACGCACCGGTGCCCGCCGTCGGCCCCAGCGGTGGGTTCATTGCGGACTTCCCGCGCCGCGAAACCACGCTCTATCTGCTGCGCAACGAACAGCTGCTGCAGTGCCCACTGCAGGTGCGCGAACGCCGCAGCGTGGTGCTGCTGGTGGGAACAGTGCAGTGCGAGCCGCTTGGCGTGGCGCAGTTGCCGCCGACCATCCGCCAACAGGCGCGGGTGCAGCGGCTGCTGCAGGAAAACGCCTTGATCGCGGCCACGCCGCAGACCGCTGCTGTGGGAGAGACGAAGTGAAGCGTTCGTGGGTTTGGGTGGTGATGTTGGTGGGGGCGTTGGTGGTGGTTGTGCCGCGTGCTTCGGCGCAGCGGCCACCGGACAAGGATCCGCAGGGAGACGACCAGACCATTGTGATGAGTTTTGATCGTTCCTCTCCGCCGGGCGACATCACGCTGTGGCCTGATCGAACGATGCTGGCGTATGAGGCTGCGGGGACGCGCGGATACGGAAGTCTCTTCTTGACCTGCATATCTTCCACCGACTCTGAGCGCGGACGCTGTCCGACGGAAGACTCGCACGAGATCGCGCCGAATCGTAAGACGAATATCTCTCTGAGATTCGTAGAGAGGCGGTCTGGAATGAGGCGGGATATCAACGTCGAAGCGTTCATTCGTCGTGCCGACGCGACACCTGCATGCAGCTTTGACTATTGGGAAAGCTATATAAGACCGATCTCTTCATCTTTCGGTGAATTCTGCACCTCGGATGCCCCAGCTGGAACGGGGGCTGGAATTACTGTGCCTGCGAGCGAGCTTGCTCTTCTTACTGCGGGGCATTGGGACGCTACGCTTCACCTTGATCTGCGTCTGCCGCCAGCGCAACACCTTCTGAGCTATACCTTCACCTTCGACCTCACCATCACCGATCACAACAACGTTGCGATCTACTTCCCGCTGTTCGACTTCTCAGCCCCGCTGGTCGATCTGAACCTGCAGTACAACCCGATCAGTCGCCCCCCAAGCATCGGCGGCAGCACCGTGCTGGACATGTGCCTGTATGACGGCCTGGGCTCGCAGAGTGAGTTCCTCGGCGTGACGGTACGCAACCGCGACCCACGCCCGCCGGGGCCCAGTGGATTCTCGGTCTGGCACCAGGACGGCGCCAACACAGACCGGGATCGCGTCGACCTCAATATCAGCCTCGACCACGATGGCCGCAAGGTGCGCATGGCCAACGGCGTTGAACAGGAACTACGCGGCATCGACACCGCCAAGCTGCGGCTGGTGGTGCTGCCTGGCATGACCCAGCCGGTCTTCTGCGTGCCCACCCCGCTGACGCTTGAGACACCGTCGTTCGATGCGTCCAGCAAGCGCAATGGCACTTACGAAGGCGAGCTCCAGGTCGAGCTGCGCCTGCCAACCTCCCGCCCTTGAGTTGCGAGGCAACATGATGAATCTCCGTATCCGCTATCTCATTTCACTGTCGCTGCTGCTGGCCGCCCCGGCCTCGGCCAACCTGACCGTACATCCCATGCGCTCGGCTGTCGGCCCGGAAAAAGGCACGCAGATCCGCGTGTACTCGCAATCCACCCGCGCCCAGTATGTCCAGGTGGCGATGCGCCGCATCGTCAACCCGGCCGCCACGGACGAACGCGAGGTGGAGCTGGACCCGAGTGAAGCCGCTATCGCGATCACGCCGGGAAAGTTCGCGCTCAGCGGCGGTGGCAACCGCTTGATCCGGGTCATTCCGCTGCAGCCCGTGCAGGAAGAACAAGCCTACCGCGTGTACTTCGAAGGCGTGCGCGGGCCAGATGATCGCCCGATGGAAACGGCAGTAGACGGCGCGCGTGCCAACGTCGGTGTGAGCCTGGTATGGGGCGCGTTGGTGAACGTGGTGCCCGCTGATGGCGTGGTGAACCTGGATCTACGCAACGGCACCCTGCACAACACCGGCACGCTGCGCGTGGGTCTCACCAGCGTGGCCGACTGCAACGCCAGCGGCGCCTGCACCGCGCACGAGCTGCACCGCAGCCTGTACCCCGGCACCACGGTCGAATTGCCGTTCCAGCCAACGCCTGGACACACCCTGCAGCTGCGCTACCGCCTGACTCAGGGCGGCTACCGCGAACACGTGCACAGCATTTCCCTGTGACTCCTACCCCCCCGCCGCGTGCTGGGCGCCGGCGGGTGTTCTTTCCCTCTACTGTTAAGGAGATTCCGCATGAATCGCATCTATCGACGCATATGGTCCACTGCCCGGCGCTGCTGGGTGGTGGCCAGTGAACTCACCTCGCCGCGTGGCAAGCCGTCGTCCACGGCGGCGGCTTCTATCACTGCGTGTGTGCTGCTTGCCTCAGGTGGCGCTGTATTCAACGCGAGTGGTGCAATATTCAATGAGAGTTGCGACCCATTCATCGCGGATTACTACCAGTGCACACCCTCCTGGGGGCATGACGACGCGCGCATCTACACTGTGGTTGGCCGGAATGCCAGAAACTCACTGGTGACAGGCAACGGCACAGAAATCGATGGTGCGTACTCCACGTTGTTCGGTCACCGCTCCAGGACATTCGGCGATATGAACGCGGTGTTCGGTTACAACGCACTTGCCTCGAAGGGCTACTCCACCGCAGTAGGCGCGTACTCGCGCGCGGAAGGGGTAGGAACCATTGCCTTGGGCAATGACTCCCGGGCGTACTCGGAGAATTCGATTTCGGTCGGAAGTGGCGCACGGACCAGCGATAGTTCTGCAGGCGTATCGAGGATCGCTATCGGTGGGAATGCCTATGCCGGGTCTGCGGGCTACACCGGTGCAATCGCATTGGGCGGAAACGCCCGCGCCGAGTACGATGCACTGGCGTTGGGTCACGGTGCAAAGGCCACGGCTATTGGCGCCGTCGCTCTGGGCCGCAATTCACAGGCGACTGAATCCAACTCCGTGTCGGTGGGCAGCGCGAGCAGCAAGCGCCGCATCGTCAACGTGGGTGACGCGCGCCTGTCCGCCAGCAGTACCGACGCGGTCACGGGCAAGCAGCTGCATGCCACCAACCTGAATGTCACTGCCGCGACCACCACCGCCAATGCTGCGCGAACCACCGCCAACACCGCCAAGACCACGGCTGATGCGGCGCTTGCAAAGGCGAATCTCTCCAGCGATCTGATCGGCCAGACCGCCGCCAACGGCAGCGTACTGCTGGGCGCCGGCAACACCGGCACAGTGTTGGATGTGAAGAACAAGAACGGCATCAAGCGTCGCATCCAGAACATCGAAAATGGTGCAGTCAGCGCCATCAGTACCGATGCAGTGACCGGGCAGCAGCTGCATGCCACCAACAGTCGTCTGGACGCCAACGCTGTTGCCCTAGGGGCCGGTGCCGTGGCGGAGTCGCCGAGCTACGGCATCAGCACGGCATTGGGCGCGCAGGCCAAGGCTTATAACGGGCAGTCACTGGCATTGGGCGCTGACGCGCGTGCCGGTGTCGACCGCGAGGGCAACAAGGCCGCCGGCATCAATGGAAGCGTCGCGGTGGGTGCGCTGAGTCGCAGCGGCAACGGTGCCGTGGCGCTGGGTCAGCGCAGTTCTGCAGTGGGGGATCGTGGTATCGCCGTAGGCAATGATGCAGTAGCCAATGCGACCCACGCCACAGCGGTGGGCTTCCAGTCAAAGGCGGGCGGCAACCAGGCGACAGCACTCGGTCGCGGCGCACAGGCTTATGGCGTCTTCGCTTCGGCTCTGGGCAACATGGCCAAAGCGAACGCGGAAAGCAGCGTAGCTCTGGGCGACCGCGCACTGTCCCAGCATGCAGGCAGTGTGGCGTTGGGTAGCGGTTCGCAGACGAGTGCAGCCAATCAGGTCTCTGTAGGCAGCGCATCGGTAAAGCGCCAGATCGTGAACGTTGCCGATGGCGCGGTGGGCGCCGGCAGCAATCAGGCCGTGACCGGCAATCAGCTGCACGCCACCAATCAAGCCGTTACCACAGCCCGTACCACTGCGGATTCGGCACTGGCCAAGGCCAACACAGTCTCCGGCCTGGTCGGTCAGACGGCTGCCGCCGGCAACGTGCGCCTCGGCGCCGAGAACACCGGCACCGTGCTGGACGTGCGCAACAAGAACAACGCCAGCCGCAAGATCACCGGTGTGGCTGACGCCACGCTCAGCAGCACGAGCACGGATGCGGTCAGTGGTCGCCAGCTGACGGCCACCAACAGCAATGTCACTGCCGCCCAGAACGCAGCCACCGCAGCGCAGACGACGGCGACGAGTGCACGCACCGTCGCCGACAGTGCGCTGGGCAAGGCGACTGCGTTGGAGGGGCTGGTGGGCCAGACCGCTGCCGCCGGTAGCGTGCGCCTCGGCGCCGAGAACACCGGCACCGTGCTGGACGTGCGCAACAAGAGCAACGCCAGCCGCAAGATCACCGGTGTAGCAGACGGCACGCTCAGCGGCACGAGCACGGATGCTGTCAGCGGTCGCCAGTTGACGGCCACCAACAGCAACGTCACTGCCGCGCAGAACGCCGCTACCGCTGCGCAGACGACAGCAACGGCGGCACGTACCGTCGCCGATGGCGCGTTGGGCAAGGCAACAGCGTTGGAGGGGTTGGTCGGCCAGACCTCGGCAAACGGCAATGTTCGCTTGGGTGCGCAGAACACCGGCACCGTGTTGGATGTGGCCAACAAGACCGGAGTGAAGCGACGCATCTACAATATTGCCAACGGTGTACTCAGCGCTGGCAGCACCGACGCCGTGACCGGCCAGCAGTTGTTTGCCACAAATACGTTGGTAGAGGGAAACGCCAGCCAGTTGAAGGGGCACGCACAGCAGTTGCTCGCACAGGATGGTCGCATCGGCGACAACCGCAGCGACTTGGACAAGCTCCGCGAGGAGATGGACAACTTCGATCCCGATCTGGAAGGGGTGGTGAAGTTCAGTGATGACCGGAGTTATGTGGACCTGGAAGGCGCGAGGTTGGAAGGTGTTGCGGCCGGGGATATCAGTTCGGCTGCCAGTACGGATGCGGTGAATGGTGGGCAGTTGTTTGCTACGAACGAGCGTGTAGCTCGTATCGAGGACCAAGCTAAGTATCTTGCTGTTGGAGCCGGCGGGCCGGGGAAGGCGGTCGAAGTTGGATTGGGAGCGGTCGCACTCGGCGATTCTGCTATCGCTTCCCCTGATACTGAGGGCGCAGTGGCACTGGGTAGTTTCTCGCTAGCAATGGGGAAAAACTCGGTAGCACTTGGACGAGCTTCACAAGTCACCTCTGACGCAGAAGGGGGGTTTGCATTGGGAGTTCGCTCTCTTGTGGAAGAGGTAGGAGGGGTGGCACTAGGGTCAACGAGCTCTGTACGGCAGGGCGCGGTGAACGGCGTAGCCATTGGCAATGCTTCGATAGCGACCGAGGCAGACTCTGTATCTTTTGGCCATGCTAGTTACAAGCGCAGGTTGGTCAATGTTGCACAGGGGACGAGTTCCACTGATGTCGTTGTGGTCTCTCAGTTCGAACAGGCGCTCGCTGCGCTTGGTGGAGGTGCAGGCATCGATTCAAGTGGCGATGTGATTTCGCCTGCTTACCAGATACAAGGCACTGTCCACAGTACGGTCGGTGACGCGCTCACTGCTCTGGATGGCGCCGTGATCAGAAGCGATGCGCGCATTGAGAACGTGGAAGACAAGTACCGCGCGTTGTTCCAGGAGAGTTCTGGTTCGCTGGCCAATGGATCGAATCAGTTGGCGTTCGCTGGTGCGAATGGCATGGTGCTGACAAACGTTGCAAACGGCCGTATCGCGGCTGGCAGTCGTGATGCGGTCAATGGTGACCAGCTTCATGCGGCGCAGGAGCAGATCGACCGCAATCGGTCCGATCTGGATTTACTGCGGGATGAGCGGGGGCCAGCGGCTTCCGCATCTGCACCGAATCAATCCGGCGCAATTGACTTCGGTGGCGCGCGTTTGACAGGTTTGAGTGCCGGCGACATCAGTTCGATTGAAAGCTCAGATGCGGTTAACGGTGGTCAGCTGTTTGCCACAAACGCCCGGGTTGCGAAAATCGAGGACACGGGACGGTTCATCAGCATTGGACGAGACGGCCAGAGCACTGCCGCACAATCGAGTCTCTTTGGTGTAGCTATCGGCGATTCTTCCGTAGCTAGTCCAACTGCCGAGGGCGGTACTGCTGTCGGAGCATTCGCTAACGCAGGGGCAGTCAATTCAGTCGCACTTGGACGGGCAGCCTTCGTCGAGGCGTGGGCTGATCGTGGCTTCGCTCAGGGGGTTGGCGCGCGCGTATCAGAAGCGGATGGCATCGCCATCGGTGCGTATAGCAAAGTTCTGGCTGGCGCTTCCTATTCCGTAGCGATTGGCACTTACTCTGTCGCAACGGAGGACTACGTAGTTTCATTCGGTTACGACAACATAAAGCGTCGTCTCGTCAACGTGGCTAATGGCAGGTCGGCCACCGATGCCGCCACCGTCGGACAGCTACGTGGCGCCTTTGCAGCACTGGGCGGCGATGTTGACACCAACGGCAACATCATCGGCCCCCGTTTCAACGTGCAAGGCGGCACGCAGTCCACGCTCGACGCTGCCCTGCAGTCACTCGACGGCGCGGTAACTATCAACGCCTCCCGCGTAAACACCGTCGAACACCAACTCCGTTCCGTATTCCAGAACACCCCCAGCATCCGCAGCGACGGTCTCCCCCAGCTCAACCTCGCCGGTGCCAACGGCATGGTCCTGGGCAACGTGGCTAACGGCATGATCGCCGCCGGTAGCCGCGATGCCGTCAACGGTGGCCAGCTGCACGCCATGCAGCAGCGCCTGGATGGCCGCATCGACGGCATCGAGCAGCGCATCGATGACCAGCCGCAGGCACAGGGCCGGAGGATGGCCAGCGCCGATGCACCGACCGAATCCACCGCGCCGGTCACACCGGATGAGCAGGGCAGCAAGGCTTCCGGCACACCCACTCCGGCATCCGCGGGCGATAGCCCCACCGGCAAGATTGCCAGTGCCGATGGCGGCAAGCCCGCAGCGGACGAGTCGCCCACGCCGCAGGTCAGCACCCGCGACCTGGAGCAGATGCTGGAGCGCGCCAACCAGTACACCGACCAGGCCACCGCCGGCATCGAGCGCCGCCTGGAGAAGATGGACAAGCGCTTCAACCGCATGGCGGCGATGAGCAGTGCGCAGAGCGCGATGGCGATGAACACCGCCGGCCTGAATACCTACAACCGCCTGGGCGCGGGCGTGGGCTATGCCGAAGGCGAGTCGGCCATGGCGGTGGGCTACCAGCGCGTGTTGAACGACAAGGGCTCGGCCACCTTCAGCCTCAATGGTGCCTTCACCAACAGCGGTGAACGCAGCATGGGCGTCGGCGTAGGCATCGGCTGGTAAGGCATGGAGCCCCGGCACGACGCGCGTAATCCACCCCGTCGCGCCGGGGTCCTTGCTGAGGAGATGGCAACGTATGGTTGGGTAAGCCGGTTCATCAGCTACCGCACGTTCTACGTTTGGCGGGCACGGTTTTACTACCACACCCGGTATCTGGACGTCTGGATGCTGGCCAGCGTGCTGTGCTTCCTGGGGGTAGTGGCGTTGCTCTGGTACTACTGGCGGTTCACCAGTGTGCCGCCTCCGCGCGTGCATCCGCAGGTAGCTGCGCTACGGGTGGAGGGCATCACCAACGAGGCGATCCACAGGATTGTTCTGGTGCGCCATGGTGGTACTCCCCCCGGCAAGCCGTTCTCCACGCCGGAGGAGATCCGGGCCAGCACGGTGCGTACGATGCGGGTGCGGCAAGTGCTGGATGGCGAGGTGGCATGGCGGCTGAAGGCGAACCTGCTGGCGGATATCGCCGATTACATCGAGGCGACCGCGGGCTGCGTGCCGTATCAATGTACATGGGTGCAGGCGCACATCAGCCAGCTGCGTGGGGCCGCGACGGAGAACGCGGGCATCAACAGGGCGTTGCAACCCATTCTGGAGGGCCCGCGTGATCTGGTGCCCGGTCTCACGAGCGTCGATCGCCAACGGGTGAAGAGCGGCTGGTCGGATTCGTTCAGTGACATCTTTCACCAGGTATGGCTGTTGAACGATCTGCAGACCATGCACGCGCGGATGATGGCGGAGTACCCCAAGCGTGCGCCTGCACCGTGGTTGCCGGAGTGGTTGATTGGCACGGAGCCGACAACCGGTAATGGCATGCCGCTGTAAAGCATTGGCCATGCTGGGTGGCGCCCGCGGGTGCCACGCATTTGTAGAGTCGAGCTTGCTCGACTGCTCTTCGGCCAGCCATCGAGATGCCTGAAGCACAGTGCGGACCAACGGTCCGCACCCACCAAGACTGGCGCTACCGTCACCCGCCGATGTAGGCAGTAATTTCCGCCTCGGCCAGCACCTGCCGCAGCTGCGCCACGGACGCGCGCCGCATCGGCTTCTCATCCACCGGCGACAGCGGGGCCTGGCGCAGGGCGTCGTAGGGCAGCACGGCCAGGTCGAAGGTCAGTTCTTCGGCACTGAACACCCACACCGGCACGTCCAGGCAGCGTTCGCGGTCCATCCGCAACCGGCGCGTCCGCGATTCGGCGGGAATGCCGTGTTCGTCCAGGAAGCGGTGCACGGCTTCCGGGTCGTCACTGTGCAGGTGCAGCTGCACGGGGCTGTTGGCGTCGGCGGTGCCCTCCAGCACCGGGCCAGCCAGGCGAGGGGCGAAGCCGTGCAGGAACTCCAACGCACGCATGGCAGCCTCGCGGCGGCGCTGCAGTTCGTTGCCATGCTGGGGGCCGGAGAACAGCCGCTGGTACTCGCGCAGGGCGTCTTCGATCTCGGTGTTGCGGGGCAGGGAGGCATCGTCGTGGATGCCGAGCCGGCTGGCGGCCTTCAACTTGGCCTGGTGGTAGTCGCGGATGCCGCCTTCGGCCATCAGGCGGGCGGCTTCGTGGGCGAGGCGGTGGCGCCGCTCGCGGGTCTGGCTGGCAGCATGCTGACGGGCGCGATGCATGCGATGACTCCCTGTTGCGACCTGGCTACAGACTAGCGCACGGATGTGACATCTGCGTGGGTATGGCGGATGCAACCGCTTTGGTGGGTGCCGACCTTGGTCGGCACGGGGCGCCAACCGATGTTGGCAACTACCGGGGCAGCATCGGTGCCAACCAACGGTTGGCACCCACCAACGCTTCGGTAGGTGCCGACCTTGGTCGGCACGGGGCGCCAAC
The DNA here is from genome assembly GCF_032911525.1 of Stenotrophomonas veracruzanensis. NCBI lineage: Bacteria > Pseudomonadati > Pseudomonadota > Gammaproteobacteria > Lysobacterales > Lysobacteraceae > Stenotrophomonas > Stenotrophomonas veracruzanensis. The sequence continues at coordinate 41,665 of NZ_JAWJTI010000018.1, read as the reverse complement.
CAAGGTTGGCAACTACCGGGGCGGCATCGGCGCCAACCAAGATTGGCATCTACCAGAGCGGCATCGGCGCCAGTCAAGGTTGGCATCTACCAGAGCGGCACCCGCCGAACCCTTCCTCAGAAGATATCGAACGCGGCGGCGTCGGCCTGCGGCGTATTGAGGTTCAGGTCGTAGTCGGTCAGGCGGTCCATGTCTTCCACCTTCACCCACTCGGTCGCGCCGTTGAGGGTGGCCTGGACCATGCCGCTGGGCGGCTCGTTCTGCGCGATCGGGGTGTCCTTCAGCGCGGTGCGCATGTAGTCGATCCAGATCGGCAGGGCGGCCTTGCCACCGTATTCGCGGTAGCCCAGCGAGCGGAAGTCGTCGCGGCCCACCCACACGGTGGTCACGTACGGGCCACCGAAGCCGGAGAACCAGGCGTCGCGGTGGTCGTTGGTGGAGCCGGTCTTGCCGCCCACGTCCTCGCGGCCGAGCACCTTGGCCTGCACGCCGGTACCGCGCTGGACCACGTCGCGCATCATCGACACCAGCTGGTAGGCGGTGCGGGCGTCGATCGCGCGCGGGGCGGTGCGGGCATCGGGGTTGACCGGCGCGGCCGGGGTTTCGGTCTTGGCTTCGGTCTTGGCCGCAGCGGCCGGGTCCACCTTCGGGGCCGGGGCGCCGAAGTTGAAGCCGTCCACCACCTGGTTGACCGGCTGGTCGCTGCTGCCTGCGCAGTCGCGGCAGGCCAGTGCCGGGTTTTCCTTGAATACCAGGTTGCCGTCGCGGTCATTGACCTGGTCGATCAGCCAGGTGTCCACGCGCGAGCCGCCATTGGCGAACACGGCGTAGCCACGGGCCACCGACAGTGGGGTCAGCGAAGCGGTACCCAACGACATCGACAGGTTCGGCGGCAGTTCGGATTCGGCGAAACCAAACTCGCTGATGTACTTGCGCGCGTAGTCCACGCCCATGCCATCGAGCAGGCGCACCGAGACCAGGTTGCGCGACTGCACCAGCGCTTCACGCAGGCGCATCGGGCCGCGGAAGCCGCCGCCGTCGTTCTGCGGGGCCCAGGTCTTGCCGCGGCGGTCGCGGAACACGACCGGGGCGTCGAGCACGATCGAGGCCGGGTTGTAGCCCTTGTCGAAGGCGGCCGCGTAGACGAACGGCTTGAAGCTCGAACCCGGCTGGCGACGGGCCTGGGTGGCGCGGTTGAACTTGTTGCCGGAGAAGCTGAAGCCACCGACCAGCGCTTTCAGTGCGCCATTGTGGGCATCCAGCGAGACCAGCGCGGACTGGCCGCGCGGGATCTGGTCCAGCAGCCATTCACCTTCCTTGGCACCGGCCCGCACGCGCACGATGTCGCCGCGCTGCACCAGCTTGCCCGGGGTCTTGTTGGTCCACTTGGCAGCGCCGGCCGGCAGCACGATCTCGCTGCGGTTGGCCAGCACCACGGTGGCGCTGCCATCGGCGCCGGTGCTGGCGACGATGGCCGGCAGCAGGCCGGCCTGGCCGAACATGCCGCGCAGGTGCTCGGCCAGGGCAGCGGCGTCTTCACCGGCACCGACCGCTACCTGCTTCTCCACGCCGTGCCAGCCGTGGCGGTGGTCGTACAGCAGCAGGCCGTCGCGCACCGACTGGTTGGCGGCGGTCTGCAGGGTGGAGTCGATCGTGGTGGTGACGTGGTAACCCTTGTTGACCACATCGCCGCCGAAGCGGGCGATCATTTCCTGGCGCACCAGCTCGGCCACGTAAGGGGCATCGACCTGCACCGGCGGCTCATGCGCGGTGGCGTGCATCGGCACGGCCTTGGCCGCGTCGGCCTCGGCCTGGCTGACGAACTTCAGGTCGGCCATGCGCTGCAGTACATAGTTGTCACGGCGCTGGCGGGCACGCTCCGGGTTGGAGATCGGGTTGCCCGAGGACGGGAACTTGGGGATGCCGGCCAGCGAGGCCATTTCGTCCAGGTCCAGCTCGTTCAGCTTCTTGCCGTAGTAGAACTCGGCCGCGGCGGCCACGCCGTAGGCGCGGTTGCCGAAGAAACTCTTGTTCAGGTACAGCTCGAAGATCTCGTCCTTGCTCAGCTCGGACTCGATCTTCCGCGCCAGCAGGATCTCGGCCAGCTTGCGGGTGTAGCTGTACTCGGAGCTGAGGAAGAACTGGCGGGCGACCTGCTGGGTGATGGTGGAACCACCCGGCACGCGCTTGTCGTTGGTGGTGGCGAGCAGCCACACCGCACGGCCTATGCCCATGTAGTCCACGCCGCCATGCTCGTAGAAACGGGCGTCCTCGGTGGCCAGGAAGGCCTGCTTCAGGCGCTCGGGCACGTCCTTCATGGTGATCGGGGTACGCCGGGTCTCGCCGAACACCGCCATCAGCTTGCCGTCGGCAGCATAGACGTACATCGGCTCCTGCATTTCCACGTCGCGCAGGGTCTGCACGTCGGGAAGCTTGGAGGACACGGCGTAGTACAGACCGCCCACGGCGGCCGCGCCGATCAGCGCCAGGACCAGGACAATCAGGAAGATCCAGCGCAGCCAGCGGCGGAGTCGAGTCATCGGGTTCAGATTCCGATTGCGAATTTCGTGGTCGCAGAGTATAGATTACGCAAGGTGGCGGCTGGGGTCGTCGCCGGGGAGCGCAAGGGGAACAGTCAGGGGCTGCATGGTGAATCCGTGAGGGACTTCACAGCAGGGCCGTTGCCATTTGCTAAGAATACGTTATTAATGCTCGGGCGCAGGTCTTGCGTCCAAGTGCCCGTCGGCAGGGGAGAAACCGTGGGGCTCATCCCAAAAAGTCAGTCGCCGCTTGTAGGCGTCGACATCAGTTCGACTGCGGTAAAGCTTTTGCAGCTGTCCCGCAGTGGCAACCGTTTTCGTGTGGAACATTACGCTGTGGAACCTCTTCCGCCGAATGCGGTGGTGGAGAAGAACATCGTGGAAGTGGAGGCCGTGGGTGAGGCCATCCGCCGGGCGATGAACCGCTCGGGGAGCAAGGCCAAGCTGGCTGCTGCTGCCGTCGCCGGTTCGGCGGTGATCACCAAGGTGATCCCGATGCCGGCCGAGCTCGACGAAAACGACATGGAAGCCCAGATCGAGCTGGAAGCGGTCAACTACATTCCGTACCCGATCGAGGAAGTGAACCTGGACTTCGAGGTGATCGGGGCGATCCCGAACAATCCGGAGATGGTCCAGGTGCTGCTGGCCGCGTCGCGTTCGGAAAACGTGGAACTGCGCCAGTCGGCCCTGGAACTGGGTGGCCTGCAGGCCAAGGTGATGGACGTGGAGGCCTTCGCGGTCGAGAACGCCTACGCCCTGGTCGCCAGCGAGCTGCCGGTGTCCATCGAGGGCGTGGTCGCGCTGGTCGATATCGGCGCCACCATGACCACCCTCAACGTCCTGCGTGGCGGTCGCAGCCTGTACAGCCGCGAACAGGTGTTCGGTGGCAAGCAGCTGACCGACGAGATCATGCGCCGCTACGGCCTGAGCTACGAGGAAGCCGGCCTGGCCAAGCGCCAGGGCGGGCTGCCGGAAAGCTACGAGATGGAAGTGCTGGAACCGTTCAAGGAAGCCACGGTCCAGCAGATCAGCCGCCTGCTGCAGTTCTTCTATGCAGGCAGTGAGTTCAACCGCGTTGACCACATCGTACTGGCCGGCGGCTGCGCTGTGCTGGGCGGGCTGCCGGAGATGGTCGAGGAACAGCTGGGCGTGCCGACCGTGGTCGCCAACCCGCTGGCGCAGATGACCCTGGGGCCGAAGGTGAACGCGCATGCGCTCGCCCAGGATGCCCCCGCGCTGATGATCGCCACCGGTCTGGCGCTGAGGAGCTTCGACTGATGGCACGCATCAATCTATTGCCCTGGCGCGCCGAACGGCGCAAGCAACGCCAGCGCGAGTTCTACGCAATGCTGGGCATGGCCGCGATCGGTGGCCTGCTGCTGTCGCTGCTGATCTGGTTCTATTACGACCGCCAGGTGAGCGGCCAGATGGACCGCAATGCCTATCTGGAAGCCGAGATCGAGAAGGTCAAGGAACAGAACAAGGAGATCGACCGCCTTGACGCGCAGAAGGAGCGCCTGCTGGCCCGCAAGAAGGTGATCGAGGAACTGCAGGCCAAGCGCTCGCAGATGGTGCACCTGTTCGATGCGCTGGTGCGCACGATTCCCGATGGCCTGGTGTTGACCGCGCTGAAGCAGGAAGGCGACGTGCTGACCCTGGAAGGCCGCACCCAGTCCAACGCCCGTGTTTCGGCGTACATGCGCAACCTGGAGACCTCCGGCTGGATGACCAACCCGGAACTGTCGATCATCGAAGCGCGTGACCCCGAAAAGGACAAGGACGGCAAGACCGGCCCGGTTGCGGACATCAAGGCGCTGCCTTATGTGTTCGTGGTCAAGGTGAAGCTGCCGGCGCAGAGCGAAGAAGTGGCGGCGACGCCCGGTCTGAACGCAGACGGCTCGGTGGCAACGGAAGCGCCGGCGCCAGTGGCACCGCTTGCCGCAGGCCCGGATGCGGCCACCCCTGCGGCTCCGGCGGCAGGCCCGGCAGCGAGCCCGGGTGCACCGGCGCCGGCGGCACCTGCTGCTGCCCCGGCCAGCGCACCGGCCAAGCCGAACCAACCGGCCGCACCGGCTGCCCAGCCCGCCCCGAAGCCTGAGGGCAGCCGCCTGGCGCAGCCGCCGCAGGCCTTCCATGCCCCGCTGCAGGGGGACCGCGCATGAGCCAGAAGATCGATCTCAAGAACCTGGATTTCAACGACATCGGCAACTGGCCGCAGAAGGCCAAGATCGTCTTCTGCTCGCTGCTGGCGGTGGTGATCATGTTCGTTGCGTGGATGCTGCTGATCAGCGGCAAGCGTGAGGAACTGGCCGGCCTGGAATCGAAGGAAACCGAGCTGCGTTCGGAGTTCACCAAGCAGCAGGAGCGCGCGGTGAACCTGGCGCCGCTGAAGCAGCAGCTGGCGCAGATGGAGCAGGTGCTGCAGCAGATGTTGCGGCAGCTGCCCAGCAAGACCGAAATGCCCGACCTGATCATCGACATCTCGCAGACCGCGCTGTCCAGCGGCCTGACCAACGAGCTGTTCGAGCCGGAGCAGGAGCAGGTCAAGGAGTTCTACGCCGAGAAGCCGATCAAGCTGCGGATGGTGGGCAGCTACCACCAGTTCGGTGCGTTCGTCAGCGGCGTGGCCTCGCTGCCGCGGGTGGTGATCCTGACCATGCACGACATCAACCTCAAGCCCAAGGACAAGACCAGCGGCAACGTCCGCAGTGGCGCGCTGGAACTGTCCGGCACGGTCAAGACCTATCGCTACCTGGACGAGACCGAGGTGCAGGAACAGCAGAAGGCTGAAGCCGGCAAGGAGGACAAGAAGTGATCCGTTCCTTCTTCGCACGTTGTGGAATGGTGGCCGCCGTGCTGCTGCTGGCCGCCTGCGGCCGCGGCGTGACCAGCACGCCGGGTGATGCGCCGAATCTTGAAAAGTGGGTGGAGGGTGAGCGTGCGCGACCGGCACAGCCACTGGAGCCGCTGCCGGTGATGCAGCAGTTCGAGACCTTCGAATACTCCGCGCAGGGCATGCGCGATCCGTTCACCGATGCCTGGACCAATCCGCAGCAGGGGAATGGCGGATTGCGTCCGGATCCGAACCGGCGCAAGGAGCCGTTGGAAGGCTTCCCGCTGGATGCACTGGACATGGTCGGTACCATCGGCACCGGTGCAGGCACCGTCGCGCTGGTGATGGGGCCGGACAAGGTGACCTACCGGGTGCGCCCGGGCGGTTACCTCGGGCAGAGCGACGGGCGGGTCACGGCGGTCTTCGAAGACCGCGTGGAGCTGATCGAACTGGTGCCGGATGGCGCGGGCGGCTGGCTGGAACGGCCGGCAACGCTCTCGCTTGAAGATCAATGATCGTTTACTGGGGATAGCACGATGACCTTTCACCAAGCCAAGGGGCTGCGTCCCATCCGGCGCTCTACCTTGAACCGTGTCAGCGCGTTGGGAGTCGCGCTGATGCTGGCCTGCGCTCCGGCGCTGGCCGCCGCACCGGCGGAAAAGCCGGTGGGCGCCACCGTGGCCCCGGCGACAGCGCCGGCGGGCCTGTCGGTGGCAAAGATTGATTTCAAGCGTGGCGATGACGGCGCCGGGCGCCTGATCGTCCAGTTCGACGGCCAGGGCGCGGTCCCGGACCTGCGCACGCAGGGCAACAGCGTGGTGGTCGACGTCGGCAACGCCCGACTGCCGGCCAACCTGCAGAAGCCGATGAACGTCACCGACTTCGCCACGCCGGTGCAGCGCATCGACGCCAAGCCGTCCGGTGCCGGTACCCAGCTGGTGCTCAGCACCGGTGGCGCAGTGGAGTCGCTGGCTTACCAGAGCGGCAACGAGTACGTGGTGGAGATCAGCCCGCGGCAGGCTCCGGCCGCTGTCGGTGCCGTCACTGCCGGCAGCGTCACCCAGGCTGCCAAGGCTGTCGGCCAGCGCGGTTTCACCGGCAAGCCGGTGACCTTCAACTTCCAGGACGTGCCGGTGCGCACGGTGCTGCAGTTGATCGCCGAGGAATCCAATCTCAACGTGGTGGCGTCCGATTCGGTACAGGGCAATGTGACCCTGCGTCTGGTCAACGTGCCGTGGGACCAGGCGCTGGACATCGTGCTGCGTGCCAAGGGCCTGGACAAGCGCCGCGACGGCAGCGTGATCTGGGTGGCGCCGCAGGCCGAACTGGCCAAGTTCGAGCAGGAGAAGGAAGACGCGCGCATCGCCATCGAAAACCGCGAAGACCTGGTCACCGATTACGTCCAGATCAACTACCACAGCGCCACCCAGATCTTCAAAGCGCTGACCGAGGCCAAGGGCATCGGTGGCGGCGGTGGTGGCGGCAATGGTGGTGGTGGCGGTTCGTCGCAGGAGGACAGTGGTTTCCTGTCCTCGCGCGGCCGCATCGTCGCCGACGAGCGCACCAACACGCTGATGATCAGCGACATCCCGAAAAAGATCGCGCGCATGCGTGAGCTGATCGGGGTGATCGACCGCCCTGTGGACCAGGTGCTGATCGAAAGCCGCATCGTCATCGCCACCGATACCTTCGCCCGCGAGCTGGGTGCGAAGTTCGGTATCAGCGGCAGCCGCGACAACGTGTACTTCAGCGGCAGCCTGGATGCCAATGCCGAAACCCGCAAGTCGCAGGTGGATACCGCGCAGGCCAACGCCAAGGCAGTCCGTGAGTGGCAGGCCGGTGGCAGCGTCGGCCCGGCGCCGATTCCCAGTGGCCCGACCATCAAGCGCGGGCTGAACTGGAACCTGCCGGTGGCCGCGGCCAACAACCCGGGCTCGCTGGCGCTGTCGATCCTCAACGCAGGCTACCTGCTGGACGTGGAGCTGTCGGCCATGCAGGAAGAGTCACGTGGTGAAGTGATCTCCAACCCGCGCGTGGTTACCACCAACCAGCGCGAGGCGATGATCAAGCAGGGCAAGGAAATCGGTTACGTCACCATCAGCGGCGCCGGTGCTGCCGGTGGCGCCGGTTCCACCCCGAACGTGCAGTTCAAGGAAGTGGTGCTGGAGCTGCGGGTGACCCCCACCATCACCAACGACAACCGCGTGTTCCTCAACATGCAGGTGAAGAAGGACGAAGTCGACCGCCTGATCGAACTGCAGGGCTACGGCACGGTGCCGTCGATCAACCGCCGCGAGGTCAATACTGCGGTGCTGGTCGAGGACGGGCAGACCGTGGTCATCGGTGGTGTGTACGAGTTCACCGACCGCAGCAGCATCAGCAAGGTACCGTTCCTGGGCGACGTGCCGTTCCTGGGCAATCTGTTCAAGAAGCGTGGCCGCAACAAGGACAAGGCCGAGCTGCTGGTGTTCGTCACCCCGAAGGTGCTGCGCGTGGCCAAGCAGAACTGAGCCCGCGCCACCGGCGAAACGAAGAAGGGCCGCCATGCGCGGCCCTTCCTCGTTTCCACAAGTAGATCCCCGCCATGCGTGGATGGGCCGTTCAGCCGTTCTTGATGCCAATCGCAGAGCACCCTGCGATGATGTCGGGAACCCGTGCCGTCCCGCGCCGGTCAAAGGCCCCCATGAACCTGCCACCGCCGATGCCCGAATCCGCCGCGCCGCCGCCCGCGCCGGCCGCCTCCCGCCTGCATGGCGCCTTCACCCAGCTGCGGGACGCCCTGTCGGCCGAGATCGTCGGCCAGGCGGCGCTGGTCGAACGCCTGCTGATCGCGCTGCTGGCCGATGGTCACCTGCTGGTGGAAGGCGCTCCGGGCCTGGCCAAGACCACGGCGATCCGTGCGCTGGCCTCGCGCCTGGAAGCTGACTTCGCCCGCGTGCAGTTCACCCCGGACCTGCTGCCGGCCGATCTGACCGGTACCGAGATCTGGCGCCCGCAGGAAGGCCGCTTCGAATTCGTACCTGGCCCGATCTTCCACCCGATCCTGCTGGCCGATGAAATCAACCGCGCGCCGGCCAAGGTGCAGTCGGCACTGCTGGAAGCGATGGGCGAGCGCCAGGTCACCGTTGGCCGCCACACCTACGCGCTGCCGCCGCTGTTCCTGGTGATGGCCACGCAGAACCCGATCGAGCAGGAAGGCACCTTCCCGCTGCCGGAAGCACAGCTGGACCGCTTCCTGATGCACGTGCGCATCAGCTACCCCGATCAGGCCGCCGAATCGGAGATCCTGCGCCTGGCCCGCGAGCGTGCCCGCGGCGCGCTGGGCGAGGCGGCACCGGCACCGGAGAAGCTGCCGATGCAGGATGTGTTCGATGCCCGCCGCGAAGTGCTGGACCTGCACATGGCGCCAGCGCTGGAACGCTACCTGATCGAGCTGGTGCTGGCCTCGCGTGAGCCGTCGCGTTATGACGCTGGCCTTGGCCGTCGCATTGCCTGGGGGGCAAGCCCGCGTGGTTCCATCGCGCTGGAACGCTGTGCGCGTGCGCGTGCCTGGCTGGCTGGCCGCGATTTCGTCACCCCCGATGATGTGCGAGCGGTTGCCGCCGACGTGCTGCGCCATCGCGTGCTGCCCAGCTACGAAGCTACCGCTGAAGGCTGGGATGGCGAACGCCTGGTGCAGGAGCTGCTGGCCCGGGTGCCGGCACCCTGAGCCTGCGCATGACCGATCCATCCCTGCACGACGTCTCTTCCGTCAGCGACGGTGACGGGCTGCGCCCGCAGCTGTCCGAGCTGGTGGCGCTGCGCCGCCTTGCACAGCGACCGCCGCCGCCACGCCGTGGCCGTGCCGGCAACGCGGGCCAGGCACCTTCCCCGCTGCGCGGCCGCGGCATGGAATACGCCGAGTCGCGCGAGTACGTGGCCGGTGACGATGCACGCCATATCGACTGGCGGGTGACCGCGCGTACCGGCCGTGCCCACACCAAATTGTTCCAGGCCGAGCGCGAGCGGGTCAGCCTGATCGTGGCCGATACCTCGCCGGCCCTGTACTTCGGCACCCGCGTGCGCTTCAAGTCGGTGCAGGCTGCACGTGCGGGCGCCGTTGCCGCGTGGTCGGCGCAGCGTCGTGGTGATCGCGTCGGCGCCCTGCGTGGCAGCGACCGTGAACCACCGATTGCACCGGCAGGAGGCCCCCGTGGCGTACTGCGCGTGCTGGACGCGCTCACCCGCTGGTACGCGCAGCCCCCGGCCGATGACCTCGGCCTGGAGCGCGCGCTGGACCATGCGGCCCGCGTGCTGCGCCCGGGCGCGCGCATGCTGGTGCTGGCCGATCCGCAGCAGGCCATCCGTATTCCGCCTGCGCGCTGGAGCGCGCTGGCCCAGCACCATGACCTCAGCCTGGTGCTGCTGGTCGATCCGTTGGAGATGCAGCCGCCCTCGGCCGCGCTGCAGTTCCAGACCGCGCAGCAGCGCATCGGCCTCGACCTGCGACGCAGCGAGGTGCAGGCCCATTGGCAGGCCCACTTCGTCGAACCGCTGCAGGAACTGCGACGCCAGCTTGGCGCGCGCCGTGTTGATGTGCAGGTGCTGTCCACCGATGCGCCCAGCGATGCGTGGCTGGCACCCTCCCCCACCGAGGTGCCGGCATGAGCGCCAACCTGCCGCTGCGCGATGTGCAGCTGCCGCCGGCCCCATCGTGGTGGCCACCGGCGCCAGGCTATCTGATGATCGGCGGTGGAGTGCTGCTGTTGCTGGTGGCGTTGGCCTTGCTGTGGTGGCAGCGTCGCCGACGTCGCCAACGCTGGTTGCAGCTGTTCGATCAGGAGCTGGCGATCACCGCCGATGCTGCTGCAGAACTGGCGGCAATCGCCGGACTGCTGCGTCGCGCCGCGCGCCAGGCACAGCCCGGCAGTGAATCCCTGCGCGATGATGCGTGGTGGCAGCGTGTGGATCCGAAAGGCACGCTGCCCGCGGCACGTCGCAGTCTGCTGGCGGAAGGCGCCTATCGCCCACGGGTGGACGCCAGCGATGTGGCGGCGCTGCGCAGTTGGGCGCGCGAGCGCTATCTGGCCATGCTGCTGGAGCGGCGCCGATGAACCTGCTGGCAAGTTACTGGCCATGGCCGGACCTGCAGCTGGCGTGGCCGCTGGCCCTGCTGGCGCTGCCGTTGCCGTTGCTGATGTGCTGGTGGAAGCGTCGTGCCGATCCCGGCGCTGCGCTGCGCGTGCCCTATGCGGCGACGGAACTGGAAGCGCTGGCCGGAGGCGGCCGCGTTGATGTTTCGTGGCTGCGTACGCTGCTGTTGTGGCTGGGCTGGTGCGCGCTGTGCGTCGCACTGGCTCGCCCGCAACAGCTGGGCGAAGCGATCACGCCACCGCAGCAGGGCCGGCAGATGATGCTGGCGATGGACGTGTCCGGCAGCATGGGCGAGGGCGACATGGTGCTGGGTGGGCAGGCGGTGGATCGCCTGACCGCAGCCAAGGCCGTGCTGGCCGATTTCCTTGATCGTCGTGCCGGCGATCGCATCGGCCTGCTGATCTTCGGCGACCGTGCCTATACGCTTACACCGCTTACTGCCGACCTGGCCAGCGTACGCGACCAGCTGCGCGACAGCGTGGTCGGCCTGGCCGGGCGCGAGACGGCCATCGGTGATGCCATCGGCCTGGCAGTGAAACGCCTGCGCAGCCAACCCGAGGGACAGCGCGTGCTGATCCTGCTGACCGACGGCGTCAGCAACGCCGGCGTGCTGGAACCGCTGCGCGCGGCAGAAGTGGCCCGCGCCGAAGGTGTGCGTATCCACACCGTGGCATTTGGTGGTGATGGCAGCATGCGCCTGTTCGGCATTCCCATTTCCGCCGACCAGGATCCGGTCGACGAGGCTACGTTGAAGAAGATCGCGAGCATGACCGGCGGCCAGTTCTTCCGCGCCCGCGATACCGCGCAGCTGGCCGGCATCTATGCCGAACTGGATCGGCTGGAGCCGATCGCAGCGAAGGGGCCGAGCCTGCGCCCGCGCGAAGAGCGCTATGCCTGGCCGTTGGGTCTGGCGTTGTTGCTGGGGGCATTGGCATGGGTGTGGCCGGAGCGCCGTCGATGATCGCGTTGGCTTCCCAACTTCCCGACTGGAATGCGCTGCACTTCCTGCGCCCGGAATGGCTGTGGGCCCTGCTGGCGTTGCCGGTCATTCTTGCGCTGGCGTTGTACCGGCAGCGCCGCAGCGATGTGTGGCGAACCGCGGTGGATGCCCACCTGTTGCCGCATCTGCTGGCTGCGGGCAAGCGCCGGCGTGCACGCCTGCCCTGGGCCGTGCTGCTGGGCTGGACGCTGGCCTCGCTGGCCATGGCCGGACCGAGCTGGCGGCAGCAGGCGCAGCCGATGTTCCAGGCCAGCGCACCGCTGCTGGTGGTGCTGGATCTGTCCAGCCGGATTACCGCCACCGATCTGCCGCCCTCGCGCCTGCTGCAGGCGCGGGCGAAGGTGGGCGAGCTGCTGCGCGCTCGCCAGGGCGGCCAGGTGGGCCTGGTGGTCTATGCCGAAGATGCCTACACCGTGGCGCCGCTGACCGACGACGGCAGCAACGTTGCGCTGTATCTGGACGCGTTGTCGCCCGATGTGATGCCACGTGATGGCCAACGTGCCGACCGCGGCATCGACTGGGCGACGCGGTTGATGCGCCAGATCGGGGCATTGCGGGGGCAGATCCTGCTGGTCAGCGATCAGGCGGATGATGAAGCGGCACTGGCCGCAGCGCAGGCGCGCAGCCTCGGCCTGCAGGTGTCGGTACTGGGCCTGGGTACGCCCGCTGGTGCGGCGTACCGGGATGGCAGTGGGCAGATCCGCCAGGCTGCGCTGGACGAAGGCAGCCTGCGTGCAGTGGCCACTGCAGGCGGTGGCCGCTATGCCCGCATCGCCGCCGATGACAGTGACCTGCGCGCACTCGGTGTACTTGATGCGCGCGAAGGCACTGCGGCGCAGCGGCCCGGCGAGGGCAAGCAATGGCGTGATGAAGGATTCTGGCTGGTGCCGCCGGTGATGCTGCTGGCCCTGCTCGCCTTCCGTCGCCGCGCGGTGCTGGCGGCCGTGCTGGCAGTGGGCCTGCTGCCGTGGATGGGGAATGTGCAGGCACAGACACCTCCTGCGGCCGCTTCGCAGCCCATGCAGGGCACGCTGTGGAAGCGTGCTGATCAACTGCAGCACCAGCGCCTGGCGGAAGGCGTACAGGCTTACCGCAGTGGCGACTTTGCCAACGCACGCAAGCAATTCGAAGGTATCGACAGCGATGCGGGCTGGTACAACCTGGCCAACACGCTGGCGCGCCAGGGCAACTACGATGACGCCATCGCCGCCTACGACCGCGCGTTGGCGCTGCATCCCGGCATGGCCGATGCGGTCGCCAACCGTGCCGTGGTCGATGCCGCGCGCAAGCGCAAGCCGCCGGGTGGCAAAGGCCAGGATCAGCAGAAGCCACCGCAGAACGGGCAGCAGAAGCAACCGCAGAACGGCCAGGGCCAGCAGAATCCGCAGGGCCAGCAGCCGCAGCAGGGCCAGCAGAATCCCGGCCAGGGCCAGCCGCAGTCGGGCCAGCAGGGCCAGCCCAAGACCGGTGACGACCAGAGCCAGTCGAGCCCGCAGCCCGGCGAGCGTGGCCGCGATGGCCAACAGGCGCCACCACAGGTGGAGGATGCCAAGGCGCAGGCCCAGGCTGATGAGCAGCAGCGCCAGCGCATGCAGCAGGCAATGCAGCAGGCACGTGAGGGCAAGGGCGAACAGGATGGCAAGCCCGTGCCAGGCAGTGACGGCAGCACACCGCGCCAACGCGAGGAGCAACAAGCGGTGGAGGCTTGGATGCGGCGCGTACCGGATGATCCGGGGGCACTGCTGCGGGCCAAGTTCCAGCTGGAAAACGAACGCAGGAAGAGGGAAGGGCGATGACGCGGGCGATCAACATGCACGGGCGCTGGCCACTGCAGGTACTGGCGGCACTGCTGCTGTGGCTGCCGCTGCTGGCGTGGGCGCAGCCGCGCGCGTGGCTGGACCGCGACCGCATCGCGATGGGCGACACGGTCACGCTCAATGTCGAGAGCGACCAGGGCGCGCCAGACTTCACGCCATTGCGTACCGACTTCGATCTCAGCGGGCAGACCAGCAGCCGCCAGGTGGAGTGGAGCAACGGCAGCATGCAGCAGCGCAACCTGTACGGCGTGGCGTTGACGCCACGGCGCAGCGGTGCGCTGGTGGTGCCGGGCCTGCAGGTGGGCAGCGTACGTACCGCGCCGCTGACCCTGCAGGTGGATGCCGCTGCCGTGGCCGGCCCTGACAGCAATGCGGTGGCGTTCATCGAAACCGTTGTCGATGACCAGACACCGTATGTGCAGCAGAGCGTAGGCGTGGTGGTGCGGCTGTATTTCGCTTCGCAGCTGGCCTCCGGCGAACTGGTGCTGGATACCCCGGCAGGCGCGTCATTGCAGCGGGTGGGCGATGATCGCACCGATGTGCGACAGGTCAATGGCCGCCGCTACAACGTGGTCGAGCGGCGCTTCCTGCTGATTCCGGAGCGCAGCGGCGCGTTGCGCCTCGCCGGTGCCCGTTTCAGCGGGCGCAGCGCGGGCGGCTTCTTCGATGACTTCTTCGGTGGTGGCGACGGGCGCATGAATGCCACCGGCGCCGACCGCACGTTGCAGGTGCAGGCACAGCCGGCACAGGCGCCGCAGCCATGGCTGCCACTGCAGAGTCTGCAGCTGCGCTACACCAGTGCGCCGACCAGTGCCCGTACCGGCGAAGCGGCCAACGTGGTGGTCGAGGCGATTGCTGAAGGCGCGACACGCGCGCAGTTCACCGACCTGCCGGTGCCGGATGTCGGCGCCACTGCGCAGGTGTTTGCCGAACCCGCGCAGTACGAAGAGACCTTCAACGGCAGTACGCCGCGGCTGAAGATCACCCGCCGTTATTCGATCGTGCCGCGCCAGCCGGGCGCGCTGGTGGTGCCAGGGCCGCGCCTGCCCTGGTGGGACGTGCGCAACGGCAAGGCGCAGGAGGCGAAGCTGCCGGACCTGGCACTGACGGTTGCGACCGGCACCGGCACGGGCACTGCCTCACCGGCACCGTTGCCGCCGATCGACACCGACGCCGCATTGCCGGGCCCCGATGGCCAGAACAGCCGTATCGCGGCCACCGATCCGCGCGCCAGCGGCCTGGCCGAGCGTCCGTGGCCGTGGATGGCGGCGGCCATCGGTCTGGCGCTGCTGTGGTTGTTGACCCTGTTGTGGGGCTGGCAGCGAGGCCGGCGCCCGCGTGCAGTGACGCCTGTCGCTGGCAAGCCCTCTGTGCCGACTGTGGCGAGCGGACGTGCCGGCCTGGCCGAACTGCGCCGCGCGCTCGATGGCGAGGGGTTCGACCAGGTTGAAGCACAGCTGTGTGCGATGGCCGGCGTTGAACGCATCGAACAGGTCATCGCGCGGCTTGAGGATGCAGCCCAGCGCCAGGTACTGCAGGACCTGCAGCAGGCGCGCTGGGGCGGACAGGGTGATCTGGCGCCGCTGCGTGCGCGCCTGCGCGAAGTCTTCCGTGACGGACCGCACTGGTCGACGGCCGCGGGTGCCGTCGACACTGGGCTGGCGCCGCTGTATCCGCCACGGCGAACCTGAACCGGCGCCGCTTGCGCGCTTTGTTAGAGTGCATTCATTTTTCGAGGAAACCCGCGTATGACAGCAGCTGCTGCCGACAAGAAGAAGTTGCCCCTGCATTGGAAGATGGGCATCGGCTTTGCGATCGGCCTGGTCCTGGGACTGATCGTGCACGCCCTGGGCGGCAGCGTCGATGGTCTGCAGGCCGGTGCCAAGTGGGTAATGGACTACGTCACCACCCCGGCGTCGGGCCTGTTCCTCAACCTGATCTTCATGCTGATCGTGCCGCTGATCTTCTCGGCGCTGATCATGGGTGTGTCGGAGATGGGCGACATCCGCGCCCTCGGCCGCATCGGCTGGAAAACGCTGGCCTACACCGTGCTGCTGTCCGGCATTGCCGTGGGCATCGGCCTGGTGCTGGTCAACCTGCTCAAGCCGGGCGCCGGTGTGGATCCGCAGGTCGCCGCGATGATGCTGTCGGAGAACGCCGAGCGCAGCAAGGAAATCGTTGCTGGCATCCATGGCACGCCGAAGGGCATGGACATGCTGCTGTCGATCGTGCCGAGCAATGTGCTGCAGGCTGCGTCCGACAACGGTGCGATCCTGTCGCTGATGTTCTTCGCGCTGATGTTCGGCATCGGCATGGTGCTGACCGACAACGAGAAGGTCGCCCCGCTGCGCCGCGCCATCGAAGGCGTGTTCGAAATCTCGATGACCCTGATCAACCTGGTCATCCGCCTGGCCCCGTATGCGGTGGCCTGCTTCATGTTCAACCTGGCCGCGCTGTTCGGCTTCGAGCTGATCATCCGCCTGGGCGCCTACGTGGGCGTGGTGGTGCTGGCCCTCGGCCTGCACATGGTGGTGACCTACGGTACCGCCGTATGGCTGTCCGGTCGCTCGCCGCTGTCGTTCTTCCGCGATACCCAGGAAGCGACGGTGATGGCGTTCTCCACCGCCTCCAGCAACGCCACCCTGCCGACCGCACTGCGCGTGGCCGACCAGATGGGCCTGCCGCAGCGCGTGTCGCGCTTCGTGCTGACCGTGGGCGCCACCGCCAACCAGAACGGCACCGCGCTGTTCGAGGGCGTGACGGTGATCTTCCTGGCCCAGTTCTTCGGCGTGGACCTGAGCATCGGCCAGCAGATCATGGTGATGGCGGTCTGCATCCTCGGTGGCATCGGCACTGCCGGCGTGCCGTCGGGCTCGCTGCCGGTGGTGGCGATGATCTGCGCGATGGTGGGCGTGAACCCGCTCGGCATCGGCCTGATCCTGGGCGTGAACCACTTCCTGGACATGTGCCGTACCGCGCTGAACGTGACTGGCGACCTGGCCCTGACCACGCTGGTGGCCAAGGGCGAAGGCCACGATGGCCCGGCGCTGGGCCCGCAGCAGGACTGAGTCCGGAGCCACTGCTGGCGACCTGATCGGGGTGGGATTCCTTTCCGCAAAGAAAGGAATCCGACCCCTTTTCACATGCGGAATCCGGCGGAGATCATGAAGTGCCGGCCAGCGGCCTTCACGACCGGGCACGGTGAACCGACCCCCGGCCCGACGACTATGGGACAATAGGCCGCCCGCACGTCCGCGGCCGCCTCCCGATTCCGACAGAACCATGACGCAGCCTACCCGTCGCCAGTTGGCCAACGCCATCCGCTTCCTTGCCGCCGATGCGGTTGAAACCGCAAAGTCCGGCCACCCCGGCATGCCCATGGGCATGGCCGACATCGCCGAAGTCCTCTGGAACGACTACCTCCGCCATAACCCGAGCAATCCGCACTGGTTCAACCGCGACCGTTTCGTGCTGTCCAACGGCCACGGTTCCATGCTGCAGTACGCGCTGCTGCACCTGAGCGGTTACGACCTGCCGATCGAGCAGCTGAAGCTGTTCCGCCAGCTGGGCAGCCACACCGCCGGTCACCCGGAACGCCACGAAACTCCGGGCGTGGAAACCACCACCGGCCCGCTGGGTCAGGGTTTTGCCAACGCCGTGGGCTTCGCCCTGGCCGAGAAGCTGCTGGCTCAGCGCTTCAACCGCCCGGAGCTGGAAGTGGTCGACCACCGCACCTGGGTGTTCATGGGCGATGGCTGCCTGATGGAAGGCGTGTCGCATGAAGCGGCGTCGCTGGCTGGCACCTGGGGCCTGCACAAGCTGGTCTGCTTCTGGGACAACAACCACATCTCCATCGACGGCAACGTCGAGGGCTGGTTCACCGACAACACCCCGGAGCGTTTCGAGGCCTATGGCTGGAACGTGGTGCGCGATGTTGATGGCCACGACCCGGAGAGCATCAAGGCCGGCATCGAGGCCGCGCTGTCGCAGAGCGACAAGCCGACCCTGATCTGCTGCCGCACCACCATTGGTTTTGGTTCGCCGAACAAGGCGGGCAAGGAATCCAGCCACGGCGCCCCGCTGGGCAAGGATGAACTGGAAGCCACCCGCAAGCAGCTGGGCTGGGAGTACGGTCCGTTCGAGATCCCGCAGGCGATCTACGACGGCTGGCGCGCGAATGGCGCCGGCACCCTGCGCCAGGCCGAGTGGGAACAGCTGTTCGACAAGTATGCCAGCCAGTACCCGGGCGAAGCCGCCGAACTGACCCGTCGCTCGCACGGCGAGCTGCCGGCCGACTTCGTTGCCAAGGCCGATGCCTACATCGCCCAGGTGGCCGCTGAAGGCCCGACGATCGCTTCGCGCAAGGCCTCGCAGCTGGCCATTGAAGCCTTCGCCCCGCTGCTGCCGGAAATCGTCGGCGGCTCGGCCGACCTGGCGCACTCCAACCTGACCCTGTGGAAGGGCAGCAAATCGGTTGCCAGCGACGACGCCAACGCCAACTACGTGTACTACGGCGTGCGCGAGTTCGGCATGACCGCCATTGCCAATGGCCTGGCCCTGCACGGTGGTTTCATTCCGTTCGACGCCACCTTCCTGGTGTTCAGCGACTACGCCCGCAACGGCGTGCGCATGAGCGCGCTGATCCCGGCCCACGCCATCCACGTCTACACCCACGACTCGATCGGCCTGGGCGAAGACGGCCCGACCCACCAGCCGGTGGAGCACCTGGCCTCGCTGCGCTACATCCCGAACAACGACGTGTGGCGTCCGTGCGATGCGGTCGAGTCGGCAGTGAGCTGGAAGGCCGCGATCACCCGCCAGGATGGCCCGAGCTGCCTGGTGTTCAGCCGCCAGAACCTGCCGCACCAGCCGCGCAGCGCCGAGCAGATCGCCCAGATCGAACGCGGTGGTTACGTGCTGGCCGATGCTGCCGGCACCCCGGACGTGATCCTGATCGCCACCGGTTCGGAAGTCTCGCTGGCCACCGAAGCCAAGGCCCAGCTGGACGCGGCCGGCCTCAAGACCCGCGTGGTCTCGATGCCGTCCACCGACGTGTTCCTGCGCCAGGATGCGGCCTACCGTGAATCGGTGCTGCCGAATGCCGTGCGCAAGCGCGTGGCCGTGGAAGCCGGCGTCACCGGTTTCTGGCGCCAGTTCGTCGGCCTGGACGGTGCCGTGATCGGTATCGACACCTTCGGTGCCTCGGCCCCGGCCGACCAGCTGTACAAGCACTTCGGCATCACCACCGCCCACGTGGTGGAAGCGGCCAAGGCGCTGTAAGCAGCATCGCAGCGTGATGAAGGAAAGGCCGGCGCACGCCGGCCTTTTCTTTGCCGCAGGAAAAAGGGGACGGAGGGATTAAGTCGTTTGTGCACAAACGACTTAATCCCCTCCGTCCCCTTGTCTCAGGCGGTGCGCGCCAGTGCCAGCCGCAGGAGGCGCGCGTCCAGGCGTTCGGCGAAATCCTTCGGTGCCTGCAGGCCCATGCGCTGCAGGTACACCGCATCGCCATCGCCGGCCGGTTGGCGCAGCGCTGCCCAGACGGTACGCAGCTTGTCGCCGCGGGTCTGCGTGTTGGCCTTCAGCCAACCCAGCGCCTTCACCAGCACCTGCTCGATCTCGTTGAAGTCGCTGCCCAGCGGATAATCGGGCAGGCTGCCGTCGGCGCGGAACGGTGCCAGCGCCGCCGCCAACGCCTGTGGCGTGTTGCGCTGCTGCTGTTCCGGATCTGGTTGCGCGGCCGCCAGCAGCTTGCGCGAGGCATGTGCCTGCTGCAGCAGGCCGCCCTGGAACGGGGCTTCGGTGATCGCGGTCATCGCATGCACGCAGTCCTCGTCGGTCAGCCCACGCAGATCGGCGATGCCGTATTCGTTGAGGTAGATGTCGCGCAGGTGGCGCGGGATGGTGGTATGCCCGTAGTTCCAGCGAACGTTGGATTCGCGCTGGCCCTTGTCATCGCGCGCGGCGCGGAACATCAGCACGCTGCGCGCTTCCGGCAGCGCATGTGCCATCGCCACGAAGTTGTACTGGCCGCCTACGCCGGACACTACGCGTCCGTCGTCCAGCGCATCCGACACCGCCGCACCCAGCGCGGTGGCCATCATGCAGGAGTTGAAGAAGCGCGCGTGCCGGCGCTGCAGGCGTTCCAACGTTTCGTTGCCGCCGTACAGCTGGTTGATCTCGCTGATCCGGCGCATGCCGATCGCGCGGCACTCGTCTTCCGGCAATGTGCGCAGCCACTCGTAGAATTCCGGCGAGCCCAGGTAGAACGCGCCATGCAGGTACTCGCCCTCGGCGGCCAGGGTGGCGTGATCGATGGACAGCGTGCTGCCATTTTCAATGCGCTGCATCAGCGCCAGGTCGTCGTGCACCTTGCGCTTGATCACCCCGGTCTGCACCAGCCGGCGGAAGCCCTCGTTGAGCATCTCGCTGCAGCCGTACAGGCCCACCTCGAACGGATCCAGTCCGCCGATTTCCTGCACCAGCGGGTGGCTGGCCAGCTGCGGGTCCAGCGCGTGCAGTACGCGGCGGTAGCGGGCGTTGTCGGTGTGGCGCAGCACCAGCGCATGGCTGAGCGCATCGGCCAGCGTGCCGATGCCAATCTGCAGGGTGCCGCCATCGCGCACCAGCGTGCTGGCGTACAGGCCAATGGCGTAGTCAGCATCGCCAACTGGCTGCCGCGGCAGGCCGAACAACGCCGGGTACGGCGGTGGCGGGGTGATCACCAGATCGAAGAACGACACATCGACCGTCGCCGAGCCGCCCAGATAGGGCAGCTGGGGATCGATCTCGGCGATCAGCAACGGGCGCGGCAGCCCGCGCGCGGTCATCGCATCCAGCGTGTCCTGGGTGATGTCGTTGTTGCAAGACAGCGAGAGCCGGCGGTCATCGGGCCGCATCGCCACCTTCTGCACGATCACCTGCGGCGCGCGCTGCGCCACCGCATCGGCGGCGTGGGTGTAGTTCAGGCTGGTATAGCTGGATTGCGCCTGCCGCGACCCGAGCAGGGCGCCGGATTGCATGTAGAACTCTTCCACCTGCACATGTGCCGGCAACGCGTCGCGCGCGATCGCATCGGCATAAGCCAGGCGCGGGAAGTCGTCGCCGAAATGGCGCTGCGCGAACGGCGCCAGGAAGCGCGCTTCCAGGCCGTTGCCCCGCGCCTTCGGCGGATTCAGCGACAGCGCGGTATACAGCTGCAGCGGCCGCGAAGGGTCGTGCTCGACGCGTGCGTAGAGGGCATTGAGCAGCCGGTGTGGCTTGCCCAGTGCCAGCGGTGCCCCGATCCGCAGCGGCCCGTCCACGCGCGCAAACAACCAGTCGACGGCGGCGTCCAGGTCGGTGAGGTGTTCGGTCATGCGCGGCGGTCCTGCGTGTGGGGGAGTGCTGGCATTACAGCATGTCGGGCTTGAACCGCCGTCGACGCGAGACTTCCGCGCCGGACACCATGAACTGCCCATCGCCCCGGTAATGCACCGTGCGCGGCAGCTTCGGCCGGGGCGCGACGTGGGCGCGCACGATTTCCCAGATGAACAGGTTGCTCGATTGCACCTGGCTGTCGTCGTACAAGCGGCATTCGAAGCACGAATGACATTGGCCGACCAGCGGCGCGCCGACCTCGCGCGCGGGCAATGCGTCGAGACCGAAACGGGCGAACTTGTCGACCTCGCGGCCGCTGCAGTTGCCGATGTCCACCACGGTATCGAGCAGCTCCACGCCGGGCACGTTGATCACGCACTCGCCGCTGCCACGGGCCAGCGCATGGCTGTGGTTTTCGTTCCACAGGTAGGTGGCGACCAGCGAAGGCGAGAAGCCCATCACCATGTGCCAGCCCATCGTCATCAGGTTGCGCTGGCCGCGCCAGGCCGTGCTGACCAGCACGATCGGGCCGGGTTCGAGGAAGCGGCGGGCCTGCTCGACCGGGAAATCCTTCTTGCGCAGCGCTTTCATCCGGGGCCTGGGGCGGGAGGAACCGATGCTGGCGCAGATTCGATGAACCTGGAGTCGAGAGGCTTGACAGGCGATTCGATTACGCGCGTAATCGGATGGTCGATTACGGATGTAAACAATGAGCCCGATCAGCGAAGCCGAAGCCGTTGTGATGGAGGTGCTGTGGCAGCAGGCACCGCGTAGCGCCGACGAAGTGGTCGCCGCGCTGGCCCACCGCGACTGGGCCGAGCCGACCATCAAGACCCTGCTCAACCGCCTGCTGACCAAGGGCGCGATCGCCGCCGAACGTGATGGACGGCGCTACCTGTACCGGCCGCTGCTGCAGCGCCAGGCATGGGTGGAGACGCAGAGCCAGGATTTCATCGGGCGAGTCTTTGAAGGGCGCGTGGCGCCGCTGGTCGCGCACTTCAGCGAACGTGGCCAGTTGAGCGCGCAGGACATCGCCGAACTGAAGAAGCTCATCCAGGAGCTGGACCATGACTGAGCTGCTCGACGGACTGTGGCAGGCCAGCCTGTGGCTGGCGGTGGGCGTGGTCCTGCTGGCGGTGATGCGGCCATTGCTGGTGCGATTGGGCGGCGCGGGACTGGCCTATCGCAGCTGGTGGTTGTTGCCGATGCTGCTGGTGGCCTTGCTGCTGCCATTGCCGCAGGCTGCGCTGTTGCAGCAGGTGCCCACGCTGCCGCTGAAAGTGATGCCCGGTGCCCTTGATAGCGTGGCCGGGCATTGGCTTTCATGGGCTGGGCTGTTGTTCACGCTGTGGGCACTGGGCGCGGGTATCTGCCTGCTGCGCGACTTGCGCGCGCAGCGTCGTTTCGAACGGCGCATGGGGCCACTGAAGCTGCGCACCGATGGAAGCTGGCAGGCCAGCGGCGATCCAGGCCTGCCCGCGCTGGTGGGCCTGTGGCGGCCGCGCATCGTGGTCGGCCCGGAATTCGATCAGCAGTTCAGTGCACAGGAGCAGGGCCTGATCCTGCAACACGAGCGCAACCACCGTCGCAACGGCGATCACTGGGCCAACGGCGCGCTGTTGCTGATGCGCGCGGCGTTCTGGTTCCACCCGCTGGTGCCGTGGGCTGCACGCCGCTTCCTGCGCGATCAGGAGCTGGCCTGTGATGCCCGCACCATGGCCCCGCAGCCTGCGCTGCGCGGCCTCTACGCCAGCACGCTGCTGAAGGCGCAGCTGGTCCACCCGGTTGCGCCCGCGGTCTGCCATTGGCGCGGCCAACCCGTGTTGAAGGAGCGTATCGCCATGTTGAAGCAGTCCAAGCGGAAGGCATTGCCGTGGGTGTCGGGGCAGGTACTGGTGGTCGGGTTGTGCCTGGGAATGGGAGCGGTGGCGTGGGCCAGCCAGGGCGGTACGGCGGGAGGCCCGGCAGGGCCCGTCATGGATCGGGAGATCCAGGTCGACAAGTTGCCGCCACCGTCCTACCCGAAGTCCGCGGTCGAGCAGCGCCAGGTGGGCGTAGTGAACCTGCGCGTGGAAGTGGACGCCCAAGGGCATCCCACTGATGTCCAGGTGCTCAGTGCCACCAACCCGGGCGTATTCGATGCGGTGTCGATCGCCGCCGCACGCAGCTGGACCTATCGGCCGGCGGTGAAGCATGGCCAGCCGGTTGCAGGGGCGGTGAAGATTCCGATCACCTTCGCCATGGATGACACCGAGGACGCGAAGTGAAGTCCGCGCCGCTGTTGATGATGGCGGCGCTGCTGGTGGGGTGTGCAACCCAGGATCGCCTGACCACGGTCGATACCCGCAGCGAGAATGTCGGTCACCAGCGCCTGCGGCCCGATGCGGGGGGAGGGACCGGCCAGATCCAGCGCTACACGCTGGCCGCCAGCGAAGGCTATCGCATGCCGCAGCTGCATACGGCACCGGATCCGGTAGTGGGCGAGCGTGATCCACGCACCTCGCTGCCGCCGACTACGGTCTGCCTGCAGGTGGTGGTGGATGCGCAGGGCAGCGTTGCGCGCAGCATCCCGCTGACCGCCCGCAGCGAATGCAGTGCGGGTGAGGCACCGGAGAATGCGCCCTTGCTGCAGGCAGCGCAGGAGGCGGTTGCCATGTGGAAGTACTCGTCTGCCGCGGTCTGCCACTTCGCACCGGGCAAGGTGCCGGCTGATCGCGGCGACTGCCGCAGTGCCGAGCGGGTCGAACCGGTGGCTGTCACCCTGCAGTACGCCTTCACCTTCGAGGTCGTGAAGGGCCAGCATGTGGTGCGCACGCAGGGGAAGTGAACAGGGCTGATTCCCGACGGAACGGTAGCGCCGGGCCTTGCCCGGCGGGTACCGCAGCGCCTATCAGGCCCCGCCCTGGATGTTGGCCTTCACCGCCGGCTGCATCAGTTTCGGTTCTTCCAGCGTGGCATCGCGGGCCTGTCGCACGCTGACGAATTCCGCCTCGGCCACACCGTCGTGCACGTGGATGTTGTGCGCGCGCTGTTCGCCGACGGTGGTTTCGTTGGCGAAGCCGCGGCCACCCGGGCCATAGTCGTGGCAGACAAACACGCGCGTTGCATCGGGCAGGGCCAGCAGGCGCTGGATCGAGCGGTACAGCTGCGCGGCATCGCCGCCCGGGAAATCGCAGCGGGCAGTGCCACCGTCGGGCATGAACAGCGAGTCACCGGTGAACAACGCATCGTCGATCAGATAGGCAATGCTGTCGCTGGTATGGCCGGGTACGGCGATCACCTGACAGCGTAGTTCGCCCAGAGCGAAGGTTTCGCCGTCGCTGAACAGGTGATCGAAGATTTCATCTGCGGCAGGAAGCTGCAGGCCATAGCGTGGTGCAAACGTTGCCTGTACCGCGCGGATGCCTTCGCCGATGGCCAGCGTGGCCTGCGGGAAGCGACGCTTCAGGCGGCGCCCGGCCGACACATGGTCAGCGTGGGCATGGGTTTCCAGCAGCCAGCGCAGCTGCAGGCCTTGTTGCTCGATGGCCTGCAACGCGCCATGCAGCGGCGCTTCACTGCTGGCGTCGGTATCCGGGTCGTAGTCCAGGACCGGGTCGATCAGCGCTGCCTCGCTACTGGCCGGGTCGCTGACCAGGTAGCTGAAGGTGTTGCTGTCACGGTGGAAGAACGACTGCACCTGGACCGACATCGGAGCTCTCCTCAGCGCGCGCCGAGCACGCGGTTCAGCAACTGCGCCAGGTTTTCACCGGCCAGTCGCAGCTGCGCTTCGGCCAGTGGCCGGTAGCGCTCGGTGTATTCGTCACCGATTTTACGCGTGGCCGGATAAACGCCAGCTTGCATGGAGATGCGGCAGCTGGCCTCGGCCCACGTCTGCGGGTCGCGCTGCGGGTTGGACTGGCGCGCCAGCTTCGGCGCGCGCTGGCTCTGCAGCAGCGGCAGATAGCCCGCATCGTCCAGCTTGCGGGTGTTGAGCATGCCGCTGTCCCACAGCGAGTGCAGGTTGGTGCCGCGGTTGCCGAACTGCAGCTGGAAATCGTTGCCGCCCTTGTCGTGGGCGTAGCCGGCGTGCATCGGCTGATGGATGTCGCCGACCAGGTGCACGACGAACTTCAGCGCCTGCAAGCGCTCGCCGTCGGTCAGGTTGCGGTCGCCGAGGATGGCACTCTGCGCCTTCAATGCCTCGACGATGCAGTTGCCGTTTCTGCAGTGCTTCGGTGCTTCGTAATGGCAGTTGTCTTCGGCGATGTTGACGTAGTGCCAGCCGGCCGAGCGACGGCCCAGGCCCGGGTCCTTGGCGCGCAGCTGGTCGGCCCACGGCGCGATGCTGGCCAGGGTGGCGTCCGGTTCGGTGGCCAACAGGCGGTCCACTTCGGCGCGGGCGGTGGGGGTGAGGCGGGCGTCGGCGACTTCGGCGACAAGGCGGTGGCCTTGCGCCCCCCAGGCATGGGCGGGGGCGGAGACGGACAGCAGGGCCGGCGCGAGGGCGGCGGCGAGGAACAGGGAGTGCAGGGCTTTCATGCGCACATTCTAGCGGGGTAGGTGGATTGAAGAGCGGCGCGTTCCTGTCTGCTGGGGGCTGGCTGCAGGGGCAGGCGCTGCGGGACACGCTGCAAGTACGTCCCTGTAAGCTCGGCCGCGGCATCCATGCCGCGGACGGTCCCGCAGCGCCTGCCCCTGCAGTCCCCATCCAGCATTGCCGCGGAGGCGGATGCAAACGTCAAAGGCAACATCAAGAACAAATGCAGGATCAAAATCTGCATCCTGCACTTGCAGGCCACCAGTACGCCTCGAATGTACAGATTCTGCTTTTGCTTGAGCTGGCACGCGCGCGCAGATGGGAAGGGTGGAGAGGGGGGGGGGATCGGGACCGTTCGCCGCATGGATGCGGCGATCGAGCCTACAGGGACGTATTTACGGCGTGTCCCGATCACCTCACCCGCTCCGCGCGATTCCGGAAGCCGGTGCTTCTCGCACAAACAAAAAAAGCCCCGGCAATTACCGGGGCAACATGCTGCGAGGGTTTTGCGTGTAGCGGAGGAGCGGGGGCGAAGCCCCCGCGCCCAATACACCGCTTTAGAACTTGAAGACGTACGAAGCGCCGTAGACCAGCGGATCGATGTTGACCGTGCCGATCTTCTCACCGTTCAACTTCACCTTGCTGTCGATGTCGATCCAGCGCATGTCCACGCGCAGGGCGCCCTTTTCGCCGATCGCGAAGTCCACGCCCGCATGCGCGGCCAGACCCCACGAATCCTGCAGCTTCAGCTTGCTGCCGGCCAGCGCGCCGGTGGTGTCTTCGCTGAAGAAGGTCGTGTAGTTCACGCCCGCGCCAACGAACGGCGATACCTTGCCCTTGCTGTTGAAGTGGTACTGCAGGGTCACCACCGGCGGCAGCTGCTTGGTGCTGCCCACGCGGCCCAGGCCGTTGATGTTGATGTCGTGCTTGAACGGCAGCGCGGCCAGCACTTCGATGCCCAGGTTGTCGGCAATGAAGTACTCGCCGGTGATGGTCGGCTTGACGTCGTTGTCGACGTCGACCTTCAGGGTGTGGCCCGCCAGCCAGCCGTTGTTCGACTTCGGCGCCACCTGGTGGATGCCGGCCGAAACGGTCCAGTCGCCCTTGGACTGGGCCATGGCCGGGGCAGCGGCAAGGGACAGGGCGGCGGCCAGGCTGGCCACGATCAGGGGGGAGGTCTTGCGCATGGGGATGTTCTCGTTGCTGGGTGGATGGCGACAGTCTCGGCCTCACGCCGCGCTAACGCTTTGATCCGGATCAAATCCTGTCCGGCAGCCCGCCGCGGGGCCCGGCTGGCCCACGGTGGCCAGCGACGGTTTGCTAGACTTGTGGGCCCTATCCATCCCGCCGCACCCGTCGCGGCTGCAGGAGCTTGAGAAATGGCAATCAAGGTTGGTATCAACGGTTTCGGTCGCATCGGGCGTAATGTCCTGCGCTCGGCGGTGCTGAACTTCGGCGACGACATCGAAATCGTGGCCATCAACGATCTGCTGGAGCCGGATTACCTGGCCTACATGCTCAAGTACGACTCCGTGCACGGTCGTTTCAAGGCCGACGTGGCGGTGCAGGGCAACGACCTGCTGGTCAACGGCAAGAAGATCCGCCTGACCCAGGAGCGCGACCCGGCCAACCTGAAGTGGGACGAAGTCGGCGCCGACGTGGTGCTGGAAGCCACCGGCCTGTTCCTGACCAAGGAAACCGCGCAGAAGCACATCGATGCCGGCGCCAAGAAGGTCATCATGTCGGCGCCGTCGAAGGACGACACGCCGATGTTCGTGTACGGCGTGAACGACAAGACCTACGCCGGCCAGGCGATCATTTCCAACGCTTCGTGCACCACCAACTGCCTGGCCCCGCTGGCCAAGGTCATCAACGACAAGTGGGGCATCAAGCGTGGCCTGATGACCACCGTGCATGCGGCAACCGCCACCCAGAAGACCGTCGATGGCCCGTCCAACAAGGACTGGCGCGGTGGCCGTGGCATCCTGGAGAACATCATTCCGTCGTCCACCGGTGCGGCCAAGGCCGTCGGCGTGGTCATCCCGGAACTGAACAAGAAGCTGACCGGCATGAGCTTCCGCGTCCCGACCTCGGACGTGTCGGTGGTCGACCTGACCGTCGAGCTGGAAAAGGAAGCCACCTACGCCGAGATCTGCGCGGAAGTGAAGGCACAGAGCGAAGGCCCGCTGAAGGGCATCCTGGGCTACACCGAAGACAAGGTGGTGGCCACCGATTTCCGTGGCGAGACCTGCACCTCGGTGTTCGACGCCGACGCCGGCATCGCCCTGGACGGCACCTTCGTCAAGCTGGTCACCTGGTACGACAACGAGTGGGGCTACTCGAACAAGTGCCTGGAAATGGCCAAGGTCATCGCCGCCAAGTAAGGCGGGCGTAGATCGCAGACGGACCCCGGCCTGGCCGGGGTTCGTCGTTTATGGGGCCGGCCCTGTCGTAGCATGGGCCGGTCGACCGCCGCCGCTGGGGCGCGGGAACGCAATGGAAGCACGCAATGGAAGCATTGATAGCCCTGGTCGTACTGGTCCTGCTGGCCATCCCGCTGCTGCTGGTGGTGGCACTGGTGATGATCGCCGGCCTGCGCCGTCGCGTCGCCGCGCTGGAAAGCGCGATGGCCGCTGCGCCTGTCGCTGCCAAGTCGGCCGCCGCCACGCCCGCGCCTGAACGGCCTGCGGCCCCCCCTGCGGCCAGTGCCGATCCACCGTTCCTGCGGCCGGTGGCGGCTGCTGCACCGCCTCAGCCAACGCCGCCGGTGCGCGAAGCGGTGCCTGCGGCAGCGGAGGCGCCGCGCCCGATCGCACCACCGCCGGTGCCACCCGCGCCGATGCAGCCGCCGTTGCCTTCCGAACCGGCGCTGCCGAACTTCATCGAGCGCGGCATTGGCGCGGTCAAACGCTGGTTCACCGAAGGCAACGTGCCGGTCAAGATCGGCATGCTGGTGCTGCTGGCCGGTGTCGCCGCATTGTTGAAGTACGTCAGTGACCAGGGCTGGCTGGTGCTGCCGATCGAGCTGCGCCTGGCCGGCGTCACCGTAGCCGCACTGGGCCTGCTGGCGTTCGGCTGGCACCAGCGCGAGCGCCGGCGCCTGTTTGCGTTGGCCCTGCAGGGCGGTGCCATCGGCGTGCTGCTGCTGACCATCTTCGCGGCGTTCAAACGCTTCGACCTGATTCCGCCCGGCTTCGCTTTCGTCAGCTCCATTGCACTGGTGGCCGGGCTGTGTGTGCTGGCGGTGGTGCAGAACTCGCGCACGCTGGCGGTACTGGGCATCCTGGCAGGCTTCATGGCCCCGCTGTGGCTGTCCACCGGCAGTGGCAACCATGTGGGGTTGTTCAGCTACTACGCGGTGCTCAACGCGGGCATCTTCGCCATCGCATGGTTCCGTCCATGGCGAGCGCTGAACCTGCTTGGCTTCGCCTTTACCTTCGGCATCGGTACGTTCTGGGGCGTGCTGCAGTACGCGCCGGACAAGTTCAGCAGCACCGAGCCGTTCCTGCTGCTGTTCTTTGCCTTCTACCTGTTGATCCCGCTGCTGTACGCACGCCGGCAGCCCGCCGGGCGACGCGACCTGGTCGACGGCAGTCTGGTATTCGGCACGCCGCTGGTCGCGTTCTCGCTGCAGGCCGGCATGCTGCACGAGCAGCCGATGACGCTGGCGCTATGCGCGCTGGGCCTGGCGGCGATCTATACGGTGCTGGCGCGTGCGCTGATCGCGCGTGCGTCGTACACCGTGCTGGCGCAGTCGCATGCGGTGCTGGCGGTGGGCTTCGTCACGCTGGCGGTCCCGCTGGCCTTGTCGGCGCGCGCCACCGGCGCGGTCTTTGCGCTGGAAGGCGCCGGCCTGGCCTGGTTGGGCCTGCGCCAGAAGCGCTGGCTGCCGCAGGTGTCCGGTGCGCTGCTGCAGATCGGGGCTGCGTTCGCCTTCGTGGCCGGCGGCGATCACTGGCATGAGGACCTGCGCTTCCTGATCAACCCGACTGCCATCGGCGCGCTGCTGCTGGCCCTGGCAGGCTTCGCGTCGGCCTGGAGCTACCAGCGCAGGTCACGCCACGAGATCGCCCTGATCTACTACCTGTGGGGCCTGCTGTGGTGGCTGGGTGGCCTGGTGCATGAGATCACCCGTTTCTTCCCGTACCGCACCGAAGGGGATGCATTGCTGGTGCTGGCTGCCATCACCGCATGGCTGGCCGCCGAAGTACAGCGCCGCCAGCCGGCGCGCGCACTGGGTGTGACCGCGCTGGCGATGCTGGCGCTGGGCTTCCCGCTGGCGCTTTTGCAGAGCGATGCGCACCATCAGCCGTTCGCCGGCTACGGTGCGCTGGCCTGGGCGGTGTTCGCGGTGCTGGGTGTGCGCACGCTGCTGTGCCTGCGCCAGGGGGGCGACACGGTGGCGCGCATCGCGCAGTTCCTGTGGTGGCTGCTGTGGCCGTCGCTGCTTTCGCTGCTGGCCCTGTGGGGCGGTGGCGAGGCCGATCTGGCACAGGGCTGGACGACGCTGCTGGTGACCCTGCCGTGGTTGCTGATGGCGGCGCTGTCGCTGTGGCGCTGGAATGCACTGCGTTGGCCGCTGGGTGCAGCGTTCGACAGCGTGCGCCAGCCGCTGCAGTGCGTGCTGTTCGGGCTGCTGTCGACGGGGTGGCTGTTCGGCCAGCTGCTGCCGGGCGACGCCGCGCCGCTGTTGTGGCTGCCGGTGCTGAATCCGGCCGAGGTCGGACAATGGTTGAGCCTGTTGCTTCTGGCGCGCTGGTTGTACAGCGATCAGGCACCTCAGGCATTGCTGAACATCCGCATGCCGCTGCTGTCCCTGGCAACCTTCGTCGCGCTGACCAGCGTTGTGCTGCATGGCGTGCACCAGTGGGGCGGGCTGTCGTGGAATGTGTCGATGATGCGCTTCAGCCTGGCGCAGACCAGCCTGACCGTGCTGTGGAGCGTGCTCGGCGTGATTGCCTGGGTGTGGGGATCGCGCCGTGGCCAGCGCGTGCTGTGGATGGTCGGTGCCGTGCTGATGGGCGTGGTACTGGCCAAACTGGTCATTGTCGATCGCCAGCACCTGGGCAATCTGCTGGGCATCGCATCGTTCATTGCCTACGGCCTGCTGTGCACGGTCGTGGGTTATCTGGCACCGGCACCGCCCAGCGCGGCGCCGTCCGTGGAGGAAAAACAATGAGGAAGTGGAGCAGGGCGCTGCTGCCGACGATGTTCGGCATGCTGGCCGCCGTGGCGGTGCAGGCTGCCGACTACCGCACGCAGTACGCCGAGCAGTGGCCGCTGACGCTGTCCAGCGCGCAGTCCGGTGCATACAGGGTGGTTCTGGAGCCGGCCATCTATCGCCGTGCAGGTGCCGCAGACCTGGGTGACCTGCAGGTGTTCAACGCCGCCGGCCAATCGTTGCCATCGGCATTGCTGGCGCCGGACCAGCCGCTGGCCCAGCCGCCCGTGCAGCGTGAGCTGCCGTGGTTCGCGTTGCCGCCGCTGGCCGAAGCACAGCGCAACGATCTGCAATTGCTGACCGAGCGCGATACCGATGGCCGTGTCCGTCGCGTCGAAGCACGCGTGAGCGGCGGTGCGGCAACGAACGGGCAGGGTGGTTGGCTGATCGATGCCAGCGTGCTCGGCGAGCAACCGTTGGCGGCACTGGTGCTGGATTGGGCTGACAGCGGACAGCCGTTGCAGGCGCAGGTGCAGCTGGATGCCAGCGACGATCTGCAGCACTGGCGCGCGGTCGGGCGTGACATTCCGCTGGTGGACCTGCAGCGCGCCGGCAAGCGCCTGCTGCAGCGCCGGCTGCAGGTGAATGGCGAAGCACGCTACCTGCGCGTACTGGCACAGGGCGATGCGCGCCTGCCGACGCTGCGCAGTGTGCTGGCCGAGCTGCCGCCGGCACCGGCCACACTGCCATGGGAGTGGTTGTCGCTGGAACCGACCTCGAAGGGCAAGGGCGAGTACACCTTCGAGATGGATGGGCGGTTCCCGGCGGCGCGTGCCGACGTGGCCAGCACCGACAACAGCCTGGTGCAGTGGACATTGTTCAGTCGCGATGACGAGAGTGCAGAATGGCAGCGCCGCAGTGCGCCGTGGATTGCCTACCAGCTGCAGCAGGGCGCGCAGGGCCAGCGCCAGCAATCAGCGGCCCAGCCGCTGGGCGGCGTGCATCGCGACCGCTACTGGAAGCTGGTGGCAAACCCGGCCGAAACTGCGACCGCACCGACCCTGCGCCTGGGCTATCAGCCGGAAGTACTGGTGTTCCTGAGCCAGGGTGCAGCGCCGTATGCACTGGCGGTGGGCAGCGCGACCGCGCGCCGCATGGAAGCGCCGATTGGTGTGCTGATCGAGGAACTGCGACAGCGCAATGATCCGTCGTGGCAGCCGACGCTGGCCCGCCTGGAAGGCAGCCCGGAGCCGCTGGCCGGCGATGCGGCGCTGAAACCGCAGCACGATTGGAAGTCGTGGTTGCTGTGGGCGTTGCTGGGGCTGGGTGTGTTGGTCGTTGGCGGCCTGGCGGTCAGCCTGCTGCGGCAGAAGCCGGCGCCTTCGGCGTAGGTTCCGGCGAACGGCGCAGCCCCTCGTGGGTGGGGTTGGTCGTGCAAAGCAAAAGCAAAAGCCGCGCTTGGCCGGGCGGGGTGGGTTCGTGGGGGACGCCGCAAGTACGTCCTTGTAGGCTTGGCAGCCGCATCCATGCGGCTGACACCCCCGCGAACCCACCCCGCCCGGCCTCTGACAGTTTCCGGGTGCGTCCACCCACGGAAGAGAAGAAAGAAGAGCAAAAGCAAAGCAGCTTCGCTGGGCGCTTCTTGTAGAGCCGAGCCCACGCTCGGCTGCTGTTCGCGGTCGACCCAGCCGAGCATGGGCTCGGCTCTACATTAGTTTCTCCGACACCAGAAACCGCTCTTGCTCCTGCCTTTGCCATCCGCTCCGCCTCATGAACCTGTCGAGGCCGGGGCGGTGTGGGGTGGCAGGGGTGTGAGCCGCAATGGATGCGGCGACCAAGCGCCCATGGACGGGTTTATGGCGTCCCCTGCCATCCCACAGCACCCCGGCTCACCCCCAGCACCAGGAAGCGCCAGCGCTTTGGCTGTTGCAGTTCGCTGTTGCCGTACGCCTCTGCCTGCCGCAGGCATCGCCACCCGATACAATGGCCGTCTGCCGTAGCCCGGCATCCCGTCCCTGAGCCAAAGAGTTGCCCATGTCCATCGTCCGCATGACCGACCTCGACCTCTCCGGCAAGCGCGTGCTGATCCGCCAGGATCTGAACGTGCCGATCGAGAATGGCCGCATCACCTCCGAACAGCGCATCACCGCTTCGCTGCCGACGCTCAAGCGCGCGCTGGAGCAGGGTGCGGCGGTGATGGTCACCTCGCACCTGGGGCGCCCGAAGGAAGGCGTGTGGAGCGAAGCCGACTCGCTGGCGCCGGTCGCCCAGCGTCTGTCCGAGCTGCTCGGCCGCGAGGTCCCGCTGGTGCGTAACTGGGTCGACGGTGTCGACGTGCAGCCCGGCCAGCTGGTGCTGCTGGAAAACTGCCGCATGAACGTCGGCGAGGGCAAGGACGATGAAGCCCTGTCGAAGAAGTACGCGGCGCTGTGCGATGTGTTCGTGATGGATGCCTTCGGCACCGCGCACCGTGCGCAGGCCTCCACCCACGGTGTCATCCGCTTCGCCCCGGTTGCTGCCGGTGGCCCGCTGCTGATGGCCGAACTGGACGCGCTGGCGCAGGCTCTGGATGCGCCGGCCAAGCCGCTGCTGGCCATCGTCGCCGGCAGCAAGGTCAGCACCAAGCTGGAACTGCTGGCCAACCTGGTCGGCAAGGTCGACCAGCTGATCGTCGGTGGCGGCATCGCCAATACCTTCATTGCTGCCGCTGGCTACAACGTCGGCAAGTCGCTGTACGAGCCGGACCTGCTGGACACCGCGAAGAAGATCGTGGCCGATGCCAAGGCGCGTGGCGCCGACATTCCGCTGCCGGTCGACGTGGTCACCGCCAAGCAGTTCATGCCGGATGCTGTTGCCGAAGTGAAGGCGGTCGACGCCGTTGCCGAGGACGACCTGATCCTGGACATCGGCCCGCAGACCGCGGCGCAGTACGCGCAGCTGATCGGGAAGGCCGGCACCGTGGTCTGGAACGGCCCGGTCGGCGTGTTCGAGTTCGAAGCCTTCAGCAAGGGCACCGAAGCGCTGGCCCGCGCCATCGCCAGCTCGCCGGCATTCTCCATCGCCGGTGGCGGCGACACCCTGGCGGCGGTCGACAAGTTCGATATCGCCAAGGACGTCAGCTACATCTCCACCGGTGGCGGTGCGTTCCTAGAGTTCCTGGAAGGCAAGACCCTGCCCGCAGTGGCTGCACTCGACGCGCGCGGCGCATGAGTGCCGACCGCAGCAAGGATGTCCTGTTCTTCGACCTGGACGGCACGCTGATCGATTCGCAGGTGGGCATCACCGCCTGCATCGCCTATGCGCTGCAGAAGATGGACCATCCGGTGCCGTCGCAGGAGACGCTGCTGGGCTGGATCGGTCCGTCGCTGCGGACTACCTTCGCGCCGCTGTTCGGTGAACCGGCGCGGGTGGAACAGGCGGTGGGCTACTACCGTGAGCGCTTCGACGTCGAAGGCTGGCGCGAGCACACGGTGTACCCGCAGGTGGAAGACACCCTGCGCGCGCTGCATGGTCGTGGCCACCGCCTGGCGGTGGTCACGGCCAAGAACGAGCCGCACGCGCGCCGCATTCTCGCCCACCTGCCGTTCGGCGGGCTGTTCGAGGAGATCGTCGGTTCCACCCTGGACGGCTCCCGCAGCCACAAGCCGGAACTGGTGGGTGAGGCGCTGCGTCGGCTGCAGGTGCAGCCCGCGCAGTGCTGGATGATCGGCGATCGTCGCATGGACATCGAAGGCGCGCGCCACCACGGCCTGCGCAGTGTCGGTGTGCTGTGGGGCTTTGGCGGCGAGGCGGAACTCACTGAAGCCGGTGCCGGCCAGCTGGCCCGTGAGCCGGTGCAGCTGGAAACGCTGCTGGCCTAGCCTCCTGTGGAGCCGAGCCCATGCTCGGCTGCTGCGGCGCATACCCAGCCGGGCATGGGCTCGGCTCCACAGAACGCCCTGCGCCACCGTATGTCCGGACGATGTCCGTTCGATGACCCGCGAAGTCAGGCGGCGCAAGGCTGTAACCGTATACATGGGGCGTGAAGGATGTGCTAATTTCCGTTCTTTAACGGGAGAGGCCCCTTCACCATGTTCGAGCGTCAGCGTCGCACCAAGATCCTTGCCACCCTCGGTCCGGCCACCGATCCGCCGGGCGTGCTGGAGGATCTGTTCCGCGCCGGCGTCAACGTGGTGCGCCTGAACTTCAGCCATGGCGATCCGTCCGGCCAGGCCAAGCGTGCGGCCGAAGTGCGTGCCGCTGCTGCGCGCGTGGGGGTGGAGGTCGGCATCCTGGCCGACCTGCCGGGCCCGAAGATCCGCATCGAACGCTTCGCCGAAGGCAAGGTGCAGCTCAAGGCGGGTGACCGCTTCGACCTGATCGCCAGCTCCAACGCCGGTCCCGGCGATACGACCCAGGTGGGCGTGAGCTACCTCGGCCTGCCGCAGGACGTGGGCCCGGGCGATGTGCTGCTGCTCGACGATGGCCTGATGCAGCTGCAGGTGGTGGAGGTGCAGGGCGAGCGCATCATCAACACCGTGCTCAACGACGGTGTGCTGTCCGACCGCAAGGGCCTGAACAAGCAGGGCGGCGGCCTCTCGCTGGGCGCGCTGACCGAGCGTGACAAGGAGCTGATCGGCATCGTCGCCAAGATCGGTGTCGACTTCATCGCCGTGTCGTTCTGCCGCAACGCGCAGGACATGAACGATGCGCGTGACATCGCCCGCTCGCATGGCTGCGATGCTGCGCTGGTATCGAAGATCGAGCGTACCGAGGCGATCGAGAACCTGGAAGAGATCGTCGAGGCCAGCGACGTGGTGATGGTGGCCCGTGGCGACCTGGGCGTGGAAATCGGCGACGCCGAACTGCCGGGTCTGCAGAAGAAGATCATCAAGGCCTCGCTGGCGCAGAACAAGGTGGTGATCACTGCCACGCAGATGCTGCAGTCGATGGTCGAAAGCCCGATCCCGACCCGCGCCGAAGTGCTGGACGTGGCCAACTCGGTCATCGACGGCACCGACGCGGTGATGCTGTCGGCCGAAACCGCTGCCGGTGCCTACCCGGTCAAGGCCGTGGAAGCGATGGCACGCATCTGCCTGGGTGCCGAGCGCCAGTTCCAGACCGAGACCGACTTCAACGCTTCGCCGCGCAACCTGGAACGTGCCGACCAGGCCATCGCCATGGCCACCATGTTCCTGTCGCAGCACGTGGGCGTGCGCGCGATCGTGGCGATGACCGAATCCGGCGGCACTGCGCGTTACCTGTCGCGTTTCCGCGCCAAGGCGCCGGTGTTCGCGGTCACCCGCCATGACGGCGCACGCCGGCAGATGGCGCTGATGCGCGACGTCTATCCGATCAATTTCGACAGCCGTGGCCTGACCCCGCGCGAAGCGGCGCGTGGCAGCATCCGCCTGCTGGTGGAAGCCGAACTGCTGCAGGCCGGCGACCGCGTCGTGTTCACCAGCGGTGAGCACATGGAAACCCACGGTGCCACCAATACCCTGCGCCTGCTGGAAGTGGGCGAAGACGGCCGCGCCATTGGGCTGGGCGACCTGTAAGGTACGCGCCATCGCATGCGCGCTGCCGCCCCACGATCTGCTGTGCAGATCGTGGGCCCCTTCTTACCAGCATCCAGACCCCCGCCGCTGCACGGCCGCCCCCTGACTCAGGGGGCACTCGTCCCGGGATCCGGGTTTGCGCGGTACCCACGCTCAGTCCGCATGGGTCAATGATTGTCCTGCGCGGGCATTGGAATCGTTTCCAGCCTGGCCTCCACGTCGGGGCAACGGGTAGCGGGGCTATACTTACGTTTTTCCCGCACCCGCCACAGGAAGTACATGAGCATCGAACAGCTGGCTGAAACCGCCCAGGCCATGGTTGCCCCGGGCAAGGGCATCATCGCGATCGACGAATCCACCGCTACCATCGCCAAGCGTTTCGCTGGCGTCGGTATCGAGAACACCGAGGAGAACCGTCGTGCCTACCGCGAACTGCTGCTGACCACGCCGAAGCTCAACGAGCACATTTCCGGCGCCATCCTGTTTGACGAAACCATCCGTCAGTCGACCAAGGACGGCGTGCCGTTCGCCAAGTACATGGCTGACCACGGCATGATTCCGGGCATCAAGGTGGACAAGGGTGCGCACCCGCTGGCCGGCTGCCCGGGCGAGCTGGTCACCGAAGGCCTGGACGGCCTGCGCGAGCGCCTGCAGGAGTACTACAAGCTGGGTGCGCGCTTCGCCAAGTGGCGTGCGGTCATCAACATCGGCGAGAGCATTCCGTCGGGCACCTGCATCGAGTCCAACGCACACGCGCTGGCCCGTTATGCCGCCCTGTGCCAGGAATGCGGCCTGGTGCCGATGGTCGAGCCGGAAGTGATCATGGACGGCGACCATGACATCGAGACCTGCTATGAAGTCACCGAAGCCACCCTGCGTTCGCTGTTCGACGCGCTGTACCAGCAGAACGTGCTGCTGGAAGGCACCATCCTGAAGGCCTCGATGGTCATCTCCGGCAAGAACTGCGATGAGCAGGCCGACGTCGAGGAAGTGGCCGAGTCGACCGTGATGTGCCTGAAGAGCACCGTGCCGGCGATCCTGCCGGGCGTGGTGTTCCTGTCCGGCGGCCAGAGCGACGAGCAGTCCACCGAGCACCTGAACGCGATGAACCAGCTGGGCAACCTGCCGTGGCCGCTGAGCTTCTCCTACGGCCGCGCCATGCAGCAGGCCGCGCTGAAGCTGTGGGCCAAGGACATGAAGGGCAACTACGCCGCTGCCCAGAAGACCGTGTACGAGCGCGCCAAGGACAACGGCCTGGCTGCGCTGGGCAAGTGGAACGGTTGATCCGTCCCCTTGCAGGATGAACAGGGCAACGCCGGCTTTACGCCGGCGTTTGCTTTTGCGGGTATCTTTTCCGCCCCCGCGTGCCCGGCCGGTACGCGGGAACCACATGGAAGGCCAAGGAGAAACAACATGCGTTTGGCAGCACTCACACTGGCCGTCGCCACGGTCCTGGTCGCCGGCGGTTGCAACCGTCTCGGTGGCGGTGGTGACGCAGGCAAGGCCGCGTCGCTCGATTTCGACAAGCCGGTGTCCGGCGAGATCACCTCGCGCAGCGGCATCAACTACAACGACGGCAGCCACCACCAGCTCTACCAGATCAAGCTGGAAGACAAGCAGCTGGTCGGGCTGAAGCTGACCGGTTCGCTGAGCGGCTCGATCGCCGTGTTCAACAACGGCAGCCTGGTGGCCAGCAGCAACACCGGCTACGAGCGCGAAGGCGACGTTTCGCTTGCCTTCCGTGCCAACGGTGGCGGCACCTACCAGGTGGCGGTCAACGCCAACGGCTCGACCGATTACGGTCCGTACCGCCTGCGCGCCGAGAAGCTGGTGCCGTACGACGGCAAGCCGCTCGCGGGCAGTGGCGAGATCGTCGACATGCTGGCCGGTGGTTCCCAGGACTACACCCTGCAGGTCGACAAGGCCGGCCTGTACGAGATCCGCCTGGTGTCGGAGGTCTTCGATCCGGTGCTGAAGCTGTCGGGCCAGGGCGTGGATGCCGAGAATGACGATGGCGGGGACAGCACCAACTCGCGCCTGACCCTGTCACTGAAGCCGGGCAAGTACACCCTGACCGCACGTGGCCTGGGCGACGGCGTCAATGGCATGTTCACCCTGTCGGCCAACCGCATCGAGCTGCCCGGCAATCTGGTCGAGCGCGATGGCACTGCACTGCCGAAGTCGGGCAGCGTGTACACGATGCTCGACAACGATGGCCGCCGCCGCTTCCTGCTGACCCTGGACCGCCCGGCCGACGTGCGCCTGGATGCGATTTCCAGCCAGGTCGATACCGTGCTGCGCGTGGTCGGTGGCGATGTCGAGTTGACCGACGACGACGGTGGCAACGGTACCAACTCGCGCCTGGAAGAGACCCTGCCGGCCGGTCACTACACTGTCGACGTTTCCAGCCTGAACAATGGCGCAGGCATGGTGGAAGTGCGCGTGCAGGTGGATGGGGCCAGTGCTGACGGTGCTGCGGCCTCTGCGGCCCGCGCTGCGGCCGATGCCGCCGCCGTGGCCGATGACGCTGCAGCGGTGGAAGCTGCCAGCCGTTGAGGTGGTCCACGCGCAGCGTGGATGACATCAAGGCTGCAAC
This sequence comes from Stenotrophomonas veracruzanensis, assembly GCF_032911525.1. Lineage (NCBI taxonomy): Bacteria > Pseudomonadati > Pseudomonadota > Gammaproteobacteria > Lysobacterales > Lysobacteraceae > Stenotrophomonas > Stenotrophomonas veracruzanensis. The sequence continues at coordinate 3,170 of NZ_JAWJTI010000018.1, read as the reverse complement.
GGAAAAGGCCGGGCAATGCCCGGCCTTTTCTTCTACCTGCCGCGCTGCGGTTCAGTGCGCAGCGGCGAAGCCCGCGTCACCCAGGGGCGGGAGCATCGACGCGCGCGGTTCGCTGTCGGCGCTTTGCCCGGCGGCACTCAACGCCTGCTGGTAGGCCTTGGCCGTAGCGGTATTGAACGCCACCAGCACGATGCGCATCGGTTGCGCGTGGCTGCGCTGCCAGGCCAGTGTTTCGGTCACTGCAATCTGTGCGGCCTGGTACAGCGGATAGCCGTATACGCCGCAGCTGATGGCCGGGAACGCGATCGACTGCACACCCAGCGATTCGGCCAGTTGCAGCGACTTCCAGTAGCAGTTGGCGAGCAACGCCGGTTCATCGCGTTGGCCGTCGTGCCAGACCGGGCCCACCGTGTGCAGTACATAGCGTGCAGGCAAAGCGTAAGCGCTGGTGGCGCGTACTTCGCCGATCGGGCAACGCACGCCCGGGCGCAGCTCCGGCAGCTGCTCGCATTCGGCCAGCAATGCGGGGCCCGCTGCACGATGGATCGCGCCGTCCACCCCGCCGCCACCGAGCAGTGTTTCGTTGGCCGCGTTGACGATCGCATCTACCGCCAGGGTCGTGATGTCGCCCTGCCAAACTTCGATCTTCATGCGTCCGTCTCCTGCCTGTGAGGTGATCCGCGCAGCATCTGCGCCGGCTGTTCCCACGGTAGGGGACAGGGCATCGATACTGCGTCATGACCGTCTCACGCGCTGCGATCCGACGGTCTTCACGCACGATGGCGGGCGACGCCTTCACGCAGGCTGAAGCGGAGGAGGGCGGCTCCCTTCCCCTGCGGAAAAGGGAGCCGACCCCGGCTCTTACGGCAGGCCGGCCAGCCAGGCGTCGTCGGACCCCTCATTCACATCGGCGAACAGCGGTGTGGAGAAATAGCGTTCACCGGTGTCCGGCAGCATGGCCAGAATCACTGAGCCCGGTTCGGCACGTGCGGCCACGTCCAGTGCGCTGGCCACGGTAGCGCCGGCGGAGATGCCGACGAAGATGCCTTCCTCCGCAGCCAGTCGGCGTGCGGTGGCGATGGCGCGGTCATCTTCCACCGTCACCAGTTCATCCACCACATCGCGGTTGAGCACATCCGGCACGAAGTCCGGGGTCCAGCCCTGGATCTTGTGCGGCTTCCAGTCATCGCCCTTCAGCAATGCAGCACCGGCCGGTTCGGTGGCGATGATGCGGGTCTGCGGGCGCGCGACCTTCAGTACTTCACCCACGCCGGTGAGCGTACCGCCGGTGCCCCAGCCACTGACGAAGTAGTCCAGCCGCTTGCCGGCGAAGTCGCGCAGGATCTCGGTGGCGGTGGTGTTGCGGTGATACGCCGGGTTGGCCGGGTTGGCGAACTGGCTGGCCAGGAACCAGCCATGCTGCTCTGCCAGTTCAGCAGCCTTGCGCACCATGCCGCTGCCGCGTTCGGCGGCCGGGGTCAGGATCACCTTGGCGCCATAGGCGCGCATCAGCTTGCGGCGCTCCACCGAGAAGGTCTCGACCATGGTGGCCACGAACTTGTAGCCGCGCGCGGCGGCGACCATCGCCAGTGCCACGCCGGTGTTGCCCGAGGTGGCCTCCACGATCGTGTCGCCCGGCTTGAGCACCCCGCGCGCTTCTGCGTCGAGGATGATCGCCAGCGCCAGGCGGTCTTTCACCGAGCCGCCCGGGTTGAACGACTCGACCTTGGCGTAGACGCTGACCTGCGGTGGCGCCAGGCGCTGCAGCTTGACGATGGGGGTGTTGCCGACGGTATCGAGGATGGAGTCGTACAGGGCCATGGAAGCGCTCCGGAAACGGGGCCGCGCCGGGCTTCGGCGGGCGAAGGGGGAGGGCTGGCTGTTCAGGCCAGCGGCTGCCGGCTGACCGTAGCGCCGGCATATGACGCCCGGAAATGACCAGATACCTTTCTTAAACAACCTTTGGTTATAAGCTGGTGACGGCAAATGACCCTAGAGTGGACCTCCGCCCCACGCCGCCTGCCTCCCATGACGCTGACCCAGCTGCGCTATCTGGTTGCCATCGCCGACGCCGAGCTGAACATCACGCTGGCTGCCTCGCGCGTGCATGCCACCCAGCCCGGCCTGTCCAAGCAGCTCAAGCAGCTGGAGGACGAGCTTGGCTTCCTGTTGTTCGTACGCAAGGGCCGCAGCCTGGAGTCGGTTACCCCGGCTGGCACCGAGGTCATCGCCCGCGCCCGTGCGGTACTGGCCGAGGCCAACAACATCCGCACCTATGCGGCCAACCAGCGCCGCGAGAGCCAGGGCCAGCTGATCCTGACCACCACCCACACCCAGGCGCGCTTCGTGCTGCCGCCGGCGGTGGCGGCGATCAAGCAGGCCTACCCGCAGGTGAGCGTGCACCTGCAGCAGGCCGGCGAAGCCGATGCGCTGGATCGCCTGAACCAGGGTGATGCCGATATCGCCATCATCAGCACCGCTGGCGGTGAGCCCACCGATGGCATCGCGGTGCCGCTGTTCCGCTGGCGGCGGCTGGTGGTGGTGCCGAAGGGCCACCCGCTGGACCGCGCCGGCCGCGCCCCGGACCTGGCCGCGCTGGCCCGTCAGCCATTGATCAGCTACGAATCCTCGACCCGTCCGAACTCGTCGCTGCAGCGCGCCTTCGCCGCCAATGGGCTGGCGCCCGACCTGGCACTGACCGCGCTCGATGCGGATCTGATCAAGACCTACGTGCGTACCGGTCTGGGTGTAGGCCTGCTGGCGGAGATGGCGGTCAGTTCCAACGATGAAGACCTGCGCTCGTGGCCGGCCCCGGAGCCGATCACTGAGTGCATTGCCTGGGCGGTGCTGCCGCGCGACCGTGTGCTGCGTGATTACGCGCTGGAGCTGGTGCATGTGCTGGCACCGCAGATTGATCCGCGCGACCTGCGCAGGGTGCTGGATGGCAACCAGGCGGCGGCGTGGCCGGTGCCACCGACGTGGGAATCACTGACCCAGACCATCACGGTGTGAGGTGGGTCGAGCAGGGCTTGCAGCCCTGCACCTGCCGAATCAATGGCAAAAGCCGAAGCAACTGCAACAGCTGGCTTCCGTGGGGGGCGGGGCGGTGTGGGCAGGCAGGACACGCCGTAAACCCATCCCTGGGGGCTCGATGGCGCCATCCATGGCGC
>NZ_JAWJTI010000017.1:0-75206 GCF_032911525.1 Stenotrophomonas veracruzanensis | reverse complement strand
GTGAGCCGCATGGATGCGGCGACCGAGCTTACATGGACGTACTTGCAGCGTCCCCTGCCACCGGACCCACCCCGCCTACCCGCAGAGGCCTTTGCCGTTGCTTCAGCCTCTGCGGATGCAGGGCGCAGCCCTGCAGAGAGAACCCCTAGCTGAACAGGCCTTTTTGCGTGAAGTCTCAAACATCGTTTAGACTTGCGGAGTCTGCAGCGGCCGTCCGTTTCCCTCCGGGATCGCCGGCGACCAGGGTCCGCCCTCTTCGCCCGCCCCCACTCCGACGCCGTTCGTCACGCATTCCAGCCTGCGCTTCGTGCCGGCTGCACCCAATTCTCGCAGCGCGGTTCACGGGAACGCTCCGAGTCAGCCGATCAGTTTGATCTGCCCCCGTCTGTCCGTTCGGACAGGCGTTTCTTGTACTTGGAGCAATCTCAATGTCTTTTGAATCGCTGGGCCTGGCGCCCTTCCTGCTGCGTGCGCTTGCCGAGCAGGGCTACGAAAACCCGACCCCGATCCAGCAGCAGGCGATCCCGCTGGCGCTGGCCGGTCGCGACCTGCTGGCCGGCGCACAGACCGGTACCGGCAAGACCGCCGCCTTCGGCCTGCCGCTGCTGCAGCACCTGGGTACCGCCTCGCAGGAAGTGCGCAGCGGCCCGCGCAAGCCGCGCGCGCTGATCCTGGCCCCGACCCGCGAACTGGCCACCCAGGTGCATGACAGCCTGCGCGGCTACAGCAAGTACCTGCGCATCCCCAGCGCGTGCATCTACGGTGGCGTCGGCATGGGCAACCAGCTGGACATCCTGCGCCGTGGCGTCGACCTGCTGGTCGCCTGCCCGGGCCGCCTGATCGACCACCTGGAGCGTCGCAGCATCGATCTGTCCGGCATTGAACTGCTGGTCCTGGACGAAGCTGATCGCATGCTCGACATGGGCTTCCTGCCGTCGATCAAGCGCATCCTGGCCAAGCTGCCGAAGCAGAACCGCCAGACCCTGCTGTTCTCGGCTACCTTCGAGGACAACATCCGCCAGCTGGCGCTGGAGTTCATGCGCAACCCGGAACAGATCCAGGTGACGCCGAAGAACACCGTGGCCGAAACCATCACCCACCGCGTGCACCCGGTCGACGGCGGCCGCAAGCGCGACTTGCTGCTGCACCTGCTGGCGCAGGACAGCCGCGAGCAGACCCTGGTCTTCGCCCGCACCAAGCACGGCAGCGACAAGCTGGCCACGTTCCTGGAAAAGTCCGGCATCAAGACCGCAGCAATCCACGGCAACAAGAGCCAGGGCCAGCGCCTGCGTGCACTGGGTGACTTCAAGGCCGGTCGCGTGACCGTGCTGGTGGCCACTGACATCGCCGCGCGCGGCATCGACATCAATGAGCTGCCGAAGGTAATCAACTTCGATCTGCCGATGGTGGCCGAGGACTACGTGCACCGCATCGGCCGTACTGGCCGTAACGGTGCAACCGGCCAGGCGATTTCGCTGGTGGCGCAGGATGAAGTGAAGCTGCTGCGTGCGATCACCCGCCTGCTGGGCCGCGACATGGACATCCGCGACGTGCCGGGCTTCGAGCTGCAGACGCCGATCCGCTGGGGCAACAGCGCACCGGGCAAGGCCGAGCACGATACCGGCGAGCGCGCACCGCGCAAGAGCCACGCGCGCCGTCCGCACGGCGATGCGCCGCGCCATGCGCATGCCGGCCCGAAGAAGGCCGGTGGCGGCCGTCGCGAGGGCGGTGGCAATGGCCAGCAGCGTGCCGGTGCGGGCGCGGGTCAGGGCCAGCGTCGTGGCGCCGGCGGCAATGGTGGCGGCCGCGGTCGCGGCCAGGGCGGCAACGGCGGCGGTCGCGCCGGCTGATTCCAGCTGACATGGATGGTGCTTCCCGCTACACGGGGGCTATCGAGGGACGGCGCTGACGCGCCGTCCTTTTTTTTTGTTGCGGGCTACCGGGTGATAAAGCACGCGGTGGCAGTACCGAGGGCGAATGGGCATGGGGGCAGCGCAGAACACGCTGTAAATACGTCCATGTAAGCTCGATGGCGCCATCCATGGCGCCAACGGTTCTGCGCTGCCCCCATGCCCATCCGCTTCAAGCATTGCCTGCGCCTTCTTCTCCCGCCGGGTAGCCGGGAGAAGAAAGATCAAATTCAAATTCAAATTCAAAGGCAAAAGCCGAAGTCGCAATTCCTGGCTTTGCTTTTGCTTTTGCCCTCGCTCCCGCCTTGGGGTCTGACGCGTCCGCGCCCGCTGGAAACTGTCTTGGGGAGGCCGGGCGGGCTGCGCAGGACCGTTGGCGCCAAGGATGGCGCCATCGAGCCCCCAAGGACGGGTTTACGGCGTGTCCTGCGCAGCCCGCCCGGCCTCCCCCACACGCATCAATCAAGGCGCGCAAACCCTCAACCCCGCGCCTTGCTCGGATTCACCAGATTCCCGAAGAAGATCGCGTTGATCAGCAGGCGATCCGTGCCGTGCCAGTACTTGCGATGCGCCGGATCATCGGCGAACAGCACCACATTGCCCTGCCCCTGCGCCGACACCAGCAGCCACGCACTGCCTGCCACCCGCGCGCGGTTGCGCTCGGACAGATAGCCGTTCACCCGCGGCGGCGTGTCGATGCGCACCACCGTGGAAAACGGGTTCGCGCTCGGCTGCAGCGTCACCGTGTTCTCCTTGTTGATCGCCAGCTGCCGGCGCGGCACGCCGAACGCCAGTGGATGGCTGGTATCCACGTCGGCGCTGAGGATGTTGCCGCTGACCCGCTCGATCGCGGCGATATCGCGCTGGTCGCCGAACGCGCGGCGGCTTTCGTCAGCAGTCTCTTCTTCCTTGCCGAGCTTTTCGCCGTCGGCCAGCTTCTGTTCGATCGCCCACTTCGAGGCACTGCCGTAGGTCACCAGCGAACCACCGGCCTGCACCCAGCGCTTCAGTGCAGCCACTGCCGTGGCATCGACGCCCGTATAGGTACCGCCGGACAACACAATCGTGGTGTAGCGGTCCAGCGGCACCTTGCCCAGCTGCTGCGGGTCCAGCTTGCTGGCCGGCAGGTGCAGCTGCTGGTCGAGCAGGAACCACGCCGATCCGATCTCGGTGGCGGCCACGCCCTCGCCCATCACCAGCGCGACCGCAGGCTTGCGCAGCGCTTTCACGCCGTCACTGCCGAGGTCGATGCCTTCGCGGCTGCGGCCGCTGGACAGCGCGTGTACCTGTACGCCCGCCTCGCGCGCGGCGGACGTCACTGCCTCGAGCAGCGCCGCACCCTGCAGCGACTGCCCGGCAACCGGAACGACCAGGCTGCCGGCGGCGAAGCTGATGTCGCCCTGCGCGGTCGCGGTGGTGAACGGCTGGAATGCCGCGCGTGCATTCACGCCCTTGCCCTGCAGCGCGGCCAGCGCGCGCCCGGCGTTGTAGTCGCGCCAGTCGATGGCGTAGGCGAATCCGGCCTCGCCGCCCAGCACCGCGCCCTGCTCCACCGGCAGCGCGGCCACGCGTGCGCCGCCTTCGATGCGGCTGCGGCTGCCGGCAAAGGACACGCCGTAGGCCGGTGCGATTGCATAGCTGGTGCTGCCGTAGAACACATCACCCTTGATCGGCGGGGTCTCGGCGAAGATCGAGTGCACCAGGCGGAACTGCGCCTGCTGCACTGGCACCACGTAGGCGCTGCCGGCCTCGAAGCGCTGCCCATCGACAGTGACGGCACGATCCAACGCGCGCACCTCGATGCGATGCAGCAGCAACAGTTCCAGCAGGCGCCGGGTCAGTGCCGGATCGTGCGCGTCGCCGAACACGAAGCTCTTCACCGGCTGCTGTGCGGCCTGCTTCAGCGCGCTCTGGAAGAACTGCTTCTGCAGGTCGAACAGGCCGCTGCGCTCGGTCACTGCGCCGCGCACCGTGCCCAGCCCAGTGGCGACCTGGTTGCGGATGGTGAACGGGAAGGTCAGCAAGCCATTCACCGATTCCTGCACGCGGCCGCGCGAGCTGGCCTGCTCGACGGTAACGCCGACCGCGCCATGGAAGTCCGGGTAGGTGGAGCCGTACACCGGCGAGAAGTTGTCGAAGTTCTCGCCGGTGTAGTACAGCGAACCCAGCGCATCCAGCGCCTGCGCGTGGTACCTGGCGAGGGTCTTGTTGAATTCATACGACGCCGCCGGAATCAGCGGGCTGTGCATGCTCTTCGGCGAGGGCTCGAAGTAGTAGGTGCTGTCCTTACCCATTTCGTGGAAATCGATCTGCACGTTGGGATACCACTGGTGGAACACCTCCACTTTCGGCCGTGAGTCCTGCTGGGTCAGGGCCAGCCAGTCGCGATTGAGATCGGTGAAGTAGTGGTTGGTGCGGCCCTGCGGGAACGGCTCGACATGTTCCTTGTCGGCCGGGTCGGCCGAAGCCGGATCGGAGGCCCACGCGTTGTGCCAGTTGGCGGCACGGTCACGACCATCCGGATTCTGCGCCGGGTCGAACAGCACCACCGCCTGCTGCAGCCACTGCTGGGTTTCGGTACTGCGGTTGGCCACGAGGTAGTACGCCGTCAGCATCGCCGCCTCGGCACTGGAGGTCTCGTTGCCATGCACGCTATAGCCCAGCCACACCACCACCGGGCTGTCACCGGCGGCGCTGCGCGGCTGCGCCGGATCGGCCAGGGTCGCGTGCTGCTGGCGCAGCTGCTCCAGTCGCGCATGATTGCCGGCGGCGGTGACGGTAGCGATCAACAGCGGGCGGCCCTCGTAACTGCGGCCGATCTCGCGCACGCTGATCTTGTCCGAGCGTTTCGCCAGTTCCTGGAAGTACGCCACCAGCTGGTCGTGCCGGGTGTAACGGCTGCCGATCGGGTAGCCGAGGAACTGCTCCGGCGTCGGCACCGCTGCATCGAACGCCACTGCGTCGGTGACCTGCGGGAAGAAGTACGCGCTCTGTGCCTGCGCCGGCTGCGGCGAGGACAGTGCGGTGGCGGCGGCAAGCAGCAGCGGAAGAACGGCACGGCGATGCAAGGACACGGTGACTCCCCTGGAACACAACGGCAGACGATCGCGCGGCCGGTCCCCCTCAGGTGACCGGCCGCGGCGGATGGATCAGAAGCGGTAATCGAAGCCCAGCGTGAAGTAGCGGCCACGCAGGTCGTACTGGCTGAAGTCGTACGGCGCGCGGATGCCCGGGAACGAGGCGTCGTACGGCGGCGTCTTGTCGGCCAGGTTCTGCACCTTGGCATACACGGTCAGCTTGTCGATGCCGGTGTAGGCCAGGTACAGGTCGTACTGGCTGTAGCTGCCGACGCGCTGCTGCACGGCCTTGGCGGCGGTGCTGGCTTCCTGGCGGTAGCTGCTGGTGTAGTACCAGGTCACGGCTGCGTTGAAATCACCGTACTTCCAGTCCAGCGTGGTGGTGGCCTTGTCCTTGGGCAGGGTCGCGCCCAGGTTGCTGCCGGCGTAATCCACCAGCGGGCCACCGACCACGGTCGGGCGACGGTAGTCGCGCACGTGGGTGTAGGCCGAGGACACGGTGAAGTCACCCAGTGCTGCGGTCGGGATGCGCTGGCGCAGCTCGACGTCGATGCCCGAGGTCTTCAGCTCGCTCAGGTTCTGGTAACGGTTGTAGACCGCCTGCAGCTTGCCACGCTCATCGCGCTGCACCGCGCCGGCCACGTTGTCGTTGACCAGGGTCTGGGTGTTGTTGGTGCCGACCAGGTTGTCCAGCTGGATGCGGTAGTAGTCCACGCTCAGGTTGGTGTTGGCCCACGGCGACAGCACCACGCCGAAGTTCACGCTCTTGGTGCGCTCGGGCTTCAGCGCGTTGTTGCCGACGGTGAAGAAAGTCGGGTTCTGCCGCGAGCCCGGCACGTCCGGATCACGCGGATCGACCACGCTGCCGTAGGCGATGCTGGTGCTGTTGGAGTTTTCCGACAGCGACGGTGCGCGGAAGCCCTTCGACGCCGACGCTCGCACCAGCAGGAAATCCAGCGGCTGCCAACGCAGGCCGAGCTTCGGCGAGAACGCATCGCCGAAATCATCGTAGTGATCGGCACGCGCGGCGGCGGACAGCTCCAGCGTCGACGCCAGCGGCACGTTCACTTCGGCATAAGCGGCACTGACCTGGCGCTTGCCGTGCACTTCGGCGATGGCCGGGCGCACCTGCAGGCCGGCGTCGATCTGCCATGGGTTGTTGGAATCGAGCTTCTCGCGGCGCCACTCGGCACCCGCTGCGAAGCCGATCTCGCCGGCCCAGGTGTGGCCCAGACTGCCGGAGATCTTGGCGTCGATGCCCTGCAGCTTGGATTCTGCCGGACGCAGCGTGGCGATGTTGATCGAGTCGCGCACCGACTGCGGCGTGGCCGCCGGGTTGAGCAGGTTGTAGCTGCCCGTGGCCAGCGCATCGGCCAGTGCCCACCGATTGGCGAAGCCACCGGACACGCTCTCGCGCTCGCTGCTGCGTGCACCGAACGCGGCCACTTCCCAGTCCCAGTGGGCGGTGGTACCACGCAGGCCGAACACGCCGCGGTAGGCGGTGGAACGGTTGGTCTTGATCGTGCCGCCGAGGTCGAAGAAGGTGTACTCGATCGGGATCGCGCGGCCGTACGGGTTGTACGGATTGTTGGCCGGCAGCAGCGACGACACCGGCTCGGCCAGGCCGCTGTTGGCGTTCAGTGCGAAGCGGCCGCTCTCCAGGGTGAAGAACGGGCTGCTGCCGAACCACGCGGCGCTCTTGATCTGGCTGTACAGCACTTCGCCGAAGGCCTCGACGTTGTCGTTCAGGCGGAAGGTGCCGTTGGCATAGGCCTGGTAACGCTTGGTCGAGGGGATCAGCGTGGTGAACGGCGCCTGGTTGAAGCCGCAGGTATCACCGGACAGGCCATCGATCGGCGCGCTGGCAACGCGGGTGGTGCCAGCCGGGCAGTTGCCGTTGGCGTCGAGCATCGGTACCGACACGCCGTTGACCAGGTAGCGCGCGCCCTTGGCCGACCAGCCGTTCCAGCGGCCACCCGGCTTGTCGGTGTAGATGCCGCTCCTGGTCAGGTTGCGTTCGTCCTGGTCCAAGCGCTCACGGTTGTACCCCTGCAGGCTGAAGAGGATGTTGTAGCCATCGGTGTCCAGATCACCCAGGCCGCCGACGAACTTAAGGTTCTGCTCGTGCAGGCCGCCCTGGTCGGCACCGCCGAAGCTGCCGCCGATCTCGGCGCCTTCGAAGTTCTGCCGGGTGATGATGTTGACCACGCCGGCCACGGCGTCGGAGCCGTACACCGCCGAGGCGCCGTCCTTGAGCACTTCGATGCGCTCGACTGCCACCAGCGGCAGCGCGTTGAGATCGACGAAGGTGTCGGACAGGCCACCGGCCGGGAAGCCGTAGTTGGCCAGGCGACGGCCGTTGAGCAGCACCAGCGTGTTTTTCTGCGACAGGCCACGCAGGCCGATGCCGGCCGAGCCGGAGGCCCAGCCGTTGTTGGTGGTTTCGTTGCTGGCGTTGCCGGTGTTGGCCGAGATCGAACGCAGCACATCGGCCACGGTGGCCTTGCCGGTCTGTTCCAACTGCTGGCGGCCGATCACCTGCACCGGGTTGGAGGCCTCGGTATCGGTGCGCTTGATGTTGGAACCGGTGACGCGCACGGCGGCCAGGGTGCTGGCGTCGCCACTGGCGTCGGCGGAGGTTTCGGCGGCGGCGGACAAAGGCGCGGCCAGAGCGACGGCCAGGGCCGCCACGAGCAGGGTGTGCTTGGGCATGACGATGTGGGGGAGGTGGTAAGGGCGACGAAGTTCCGCAGTAGTCCATGCCTGGCCGGGGTTCGGCCAATAACATCTCTTCATACGGATATAAGAGAAACTATCATCTCTTCATCCGGATGGAAAGACTTACTTCACAAAAGCCCAACATCCGCTCAGGCCGGCCGGCCACCTGCGGCGTACAATCGCGCCATGGAAATCTTCAAAGTCTTCATGCTCGAGGCGGCGCACCGCCTCCCCAACGTGCCGCCGGGGCACAAGTGCGCGCGCCTGCACGGCCACTCGTTCCGGGTGGAACTGAAGGTCGAGGGCGAGCCCGGTGCGCAGACCGGCTGGATCATGGACTTCGGCGACGTGAAGGCAGCCTTCCAGCCGATCTACGACCGCCTGGACCATCACTACCTCAATGACATCCCCGGCCTGGAGAACCCGACCAGCGAGAATCTGGCGGTGTGGATCTGGAACGAACTCAAGCCCAGCCTGCCGGCGCTGAGCGAGATCACCGTGCACGAAACCTGCACCTCCGGTTGCCGTTACCGCGGCCCCGCGGCCTGATCAACCCATTGATCTGAAAGGTGTTTCAAAGGCGCCGTGGGCGCCTTTGTTATTTTTGTTGCATTGCCGCATCAACGGCGTATGCTGCATTGCATCAAGCCACTCCCTGATGCCCCCATGGCCGCCGCCTTCAGCGATCGCTTCAGTGATGCCACCCGCCAGTTCGCCGCTGCGGCAACGCGTGCGAACCGGTTGGCATTGGAGAACGCGGAAAGCATGTTCGGCGTGCAGCTGAAGGCGATGGAGCGCAACCTGACCGCGACCGGCGGCTGGCTGGGCGAACTGGCCCGCAGCGACGACGCGGCCGGGATGCTCAACAAGGGCGCACAGCTGTGGCAGGACAACCTGCAGCGGCTGGGTCAGGCCCAGCAGGACGTGGTCGGTCTCGGCCTGGTGGCCAGCAAGGCGTGGTCCGAACTGGTGCAGGGCTACAACGAATCAACGGCGGACGCGAACAACCACTGACGCGACGCAACGCTCATTGCGTGGGTCCCTCCCCCCACGCAATCCGGACCCGGCAGATCCCTCCCTCTGCCGGGTCTTTTTTTGTCTGGCGTCTGCATTGAAGAGCGCTTCCTCGTCTGGATTCGCCGCGAACTGAAAGGCCCCGCCGGGACTGGCAGGGGCCTGGACAAATGTCCCCCGGCGCCGGCCCTTGGCCGTCACCTCCTCCTTTACTTTGCCCAGACCCCTGCCCGCCCCGACGAGGCTCGGCTTACGGCAGGTAAAGCGCAGCGCTCGTGGCGCCTTTCAACGAGGCGCCGACGAACTCCGAACGCGGGACGGATGCCCTTGCGTACGAAGTAAAGGGGGAGATGACGGCCAACGGCCGGCGCCGGAGGACATTCGTACGCAAGGGCATCCGCCCTGCGCCACACTGATTCAGTCCGCTGCACGCAATGCAGAAACGGCTCAACGCCCGCGATTGACGTGCCAGTGCTGGTGCCACGCCTGGAACATCAACACGTTCCACAGGTGCGTGTGCCACTTGCGCTCACCCCGCAGGAACGCTTCCCAGATGCCGCGCACGCGTGCCGCATCGAAGCAACCCTGGTTGCGCAGCAGCTGCGGGTCCAGCAGCGCCTCGGCCCAATCGCGCAGCGGGCCGGCCAGCCAGCGTGCCATCGGCGGGCCGAAACCGCGTTTGGGCCGGTACACCAGCGGCTCGGGCAGATAGCGTGCCAGCAGGTGCTTGAGAATGCGCTTGTGCTCACCGTCGTGATACTTCAGGTGCTGCGGCAGCCGCCAGGCCAAGCGCACCACTTCCATGTCCAGCAGCGGCGCACGGGTTTCCACCCCGGCCGCCATGCCGGCACGGTCGACCTTGGCGAGGATGCCCTCAGCCAGATCCATACGGAAATCCAGCAGCTGGATGCGGGCTTCGGCCGGCAGCGCCGTGTCCTGCTGCTGGAAGATCGTCATCGGCTCGCGCGCGCCCAGCACCACCTGTGCCGGCTGCCGCCAGCGCGTCACGCGCTGCAGGTAGTGACCTTCCACGTCATTGGCGGCGACCTCGGCCACCAACGCACGCCAGCCGCCCAGGCGGCCACGCTCGACGTTCATGCGGTTGCCGCTGCGCCGCGCCAGATCGCGCACCCAGTCCGGCAGGCCACCGCACAGGCGCGCATTGCGCAGCGCGCGGCCATAGCTCGGGTGGCCGAAGAACAGTTCATCGCCACCGTCGCCGGTGAGCGCCACCGGCTTGCGCGCGCCCAGCAGTTCACTGGCCAGCAGGGTCGGCAGCTGCGAGGCATCGGCGAACGGCTCGCACCAGACCTGCGGCAGCCGCTGCAGCAGATCCAGGCCCTGGCGCGCGTCCATCCGGTGCAGATGGTGCTGCACGCCCAGATGCCGCGCGACCTGCGAGGCCCAATCGCTCTCGTCATGGCCGGGATCGTCGAAACCGACCGTCCAGGCCTCGATCGGCAGGGTCGATTGCGCCTGCATCATCGCCGTTACCAGCGACGAGTCGGTGCCGCCGGACAGGAACGCGCCACAGGCCAATGGCGAGTGCATGCGTGAAGCGATGGCCTTCTGCAGTACGGCTTCCAGCTGGTCTGTGGCCTGCTCAAGGCTCGGCGCCGGCAGCAGTGGTTCCTGTAATGCGCTCTGCATCGCATCGCGTGCGCACCAGTAGCGCGCGCCCCCCTGCGCGGCCTGGCTGGAGTAACCCGCAGCATGGTCGCTGAGATCGATGCGCAGCACCGCGCCGGCCACCAGCTTGTGGATGCCCCGGTAGATGGTGTGCGGCGCCGGCACATAGTCGTGGCGCAGCAGCAGGCTCAGCGCATCCTGGTCGATGCTCGGCGCGAAGCCGGCGAACGCCTGCAGCGCCTTCATTTCGGAGGCGAACAGGAACTGGCCCTGGTACCAGCCGTAATACAACGGCCGCTCGCCAACCGGATCACGGGCCAGCCACAGCACGCGCGACTCCCGGTCCCAGACGCTGAAACCGAAGGCGCCCTCGATGCGGGAAAGTGCCCGCTCCACGCCCCATTCAACAATCGCCTGCAGCAGCAGCCGGGCATCGCTGCAGCTGCGCGGCAGCTCGTGCAGCTGCGACTGCAGGTCGGCGCGGTTGTACAGGCGGCCGTCCAGGCACAACACGTAGCGACCGCAGTCCGAGCTCAGCGGCTGCAGCGGCGTGTCGGTCGGCGCCCGGCAGTGCCCCAGTGCGAGGCCGGCCTCGGCGTCGGTCCAGTAGCCGATGCGGCCCCGGCCGCGCTGCTGCAGGGCGCGCAGCATCGGCGCCAGCTGCTGCAGCAGATGCTCGTCCTCGGCCGGCGGCAGCCAGGCACCAACCACGCCACTCATCGGGCACCTCCGCAGTGGCAGCGGCGGGACGGGTTCAGCAGGCAGGGGGCGGCGGGCGACATGGGGGCGGCACGCGGAACGGAGGAGACTCCATGCTCAGCCCGTCCCCCGCCCTGCGTCAGTCGCGTTGCTGTCAGCGATGGTCACCGGACGTATCACGAAGGTAACGTTTTGTAACGGCAACCGGCTATGCTGGGCGGCAAGTTGTTGCCGGGGCTGAGACCCGGCCGGTGCGCCAGCAACCCCGGCTGAATGGCGCCCGCCCCCGGGACCCGGGCGGCCCGAAGGCTGGGATAGCATCGCCGCGCTCGTGCCGTGGCGGTACGTTTGCGTCCACGGAGGCCTTGAAAATGCTGGATATCGTACTGGTCGAAGACGATGCCCGCCTGGGTACGATGGTCAGTGACTATCTGCAGCGGCATGGTTACCAGGTCGCCCACGAGCGCAGCGGCGAGCGTGCGGTGACCCGGATCCTGGCTGAGAAGCCGGCCCTGGTCCTGCTGGATGTTGGTCTGCCGGACCAGGACGGTTTCGAAGTGTGTCGACAGATCCGGCCCCACTACGACGGCATCATCTGTGTGCTGACTGCCCGCACCGACAACATCGACCAGGTGCTGGGACTGGAGCTGGGGGCCGACGATTACATCGGCAAACCCATCGAACCGCGGGTGCTGCTGGCCCGCCTGCGTGCGCACCTGCGCCGCCATCGCCGGGTCGAACCGCGCGACGGCAGCCTGCGATTCGGCGAGCTGAGCATCGACCCTTCCACCCGCAACGTCCACCTGCAGGGCAGCCTGCTGGAGCTGACCACGGCCGAGTTCGACCTGCTGTTCCTGCTGGCCAGCAACGCCGGCCAGATCCTGGACCGCGATGCACTGTTGCGCGGCCTGCGTGGCATCGCCTTCGACGGCCTGGACCGTTCGATCGATGCACGCATCTCGCGCCTGCGCCGCAAGCTGGGCGACAACCCTGAACAACCGGAGCGGATCAAGACCGTCCGTGGACGCGGCTATCTGTTCAGCCGCTCGGCATGGGGATGAAGCGCACGCCTTCGGCAATGCGCGGCCACGCCTTCCACTTCCTGCGCTACGGCATTGGCTTCCTGGTTGCCCACCTGCTGCTGATCGTGCTTGGCCTGTGGGCCTGGGATGCACTGCTGGAAGACCGCACCGAAGCCAGCCTGCTGGCCGAGATGCGCGGCACCCATGTGCTGCTGCAGCAACGCTTCGCGGAAACACCACGCGAGCAATGGCCCGCCCTGGCACGCGGGCTCGACGCTGACTTCGCCTACGCCCTGCGGATGGTGCCGCTGGCCGAGGCGGAGAAGGCGCTGTCGGCCAACCAGCGACCGCCGTTCAACAACGGCCGGGTGCAGATCGACCTGGAGCACATGCGCAGCCTGCAGCGGATCGGCGACAGCGACTACGCGGTGATGCTGGGGCCACTGGACGAAGCGCTGCCGGACGAGGGCTGGCAGGACAGCGAAGTGTCCGGCGTGGCGATCCTGCTGCTGATCCTGATGGTGGCAGTGGCACTGCCGATGTACGTGATGGTCTACCGCCTGTGGCGCGACGTCTCGCAGCTGGCCCAGGCCGCCCGGCAGATGCGCGACGGCCAGCTGGATACCCGCGCACCGCGCGCAGGAACCGCGCTGGTGCGGCCGCTGGCCAATGCCTTCAATCACATGGCCGAGCAGCTGCAGCAGCTGCTGGAAAGCCAGCGCGTGCTGGCCCAGGCGGTGGCGCACGAAGTCCGCACGCCATTGGCGCGGATGCGCTTCGGCCTGGCCGACCTGGAGGACACCGCGCTCGACGATGTGCAGCGCGATGCGCTGGGCGGGCTGCGTACCGATGTCGATCGATTGCAGCATCTGACCGATGCCGGCGTTGAGTACGCCGCACTGGGCCGCTGTCACCAGCTGACCCGCCAGCGCCTGCAGCTGGCGGCACTGGTACGTGGCGTGGTGGCCCAGTTCGCACCGCTGCCGATGCCGGTACAGCAGGTGCTGTCGCCGGCAGGCCTGGTCAACGTCAACCGGCACATGCTGGAACTGGCGCTGCGCAACCTGCTCGGTAATGCCCTGCGCTACGCACGGCGGCAGATCCGTATCGCCAGCACGGTCAACGACGGCTGGCTGTGCCTGCAGGTGGAGGACGATGGCCCCGGCATCGCACCCGAATTGCGCGGCCAGGTGCTGCAACCCTATGTGCGGCTGGATCCGGGCAGCCCCGGGTTCGGCCTCGGCCTGGCACTGGTGCAGGTGGTGGCCGACAAGCATGGCGGCCAGGTTGAAGTAACCGACTCCGAACTGGGCGGTGCCTGCATCCGCCTGCACCTGCCGCTGGAAAGCGGCGGTGCCGTGGAGAGCGAGACGACCTGCTAGACCGCGGGTTCGGCACGCGGCAAGGCAAACACGAACAACGCGCCGCGCTCGCTGTCGCGCAGTTCGATCCGGCGCCCGTGCAGCTGCACGATGCGCTGCACGATCAACAGGCCCAAGCCGCCGTTCTCGCCGCGCCGTGCTCCCAACGCAGCCGGTGCCTGGAACAACTGGTTTCGCAGCGCTGGCGCCACCCCGGGGCCGTCATCGGCCACGCTGACCTCCACGCTGTCGGGCGTCGCACGCAGGCGCACATCGATCCGGCCACCTTCCGGCGCATGCCGCAACGCGTTGTCGAGCAGGTTGGTCAGCACCCGCTCGACCAGGCCCAGGTCGGCCCGCACCAATGGCAGGCCCGGCGGGAACTCGGCGTGCAGGCGCTGGTTGCGCGCCTGCGCGGCCAGCTCGAACTTCTGCACTACGTCCTGCAGCAGTTCCGGCAGCGCGAACACTTCCCACTCCAGGCGCACTTCGCCATGTTCCAGCCGCGCCAGCTCGAACAGAGCACGCGCAAGCCGGCCAACCTTGGCGCTCTGCGCCAACGCGATACCGAGGTAGCGGCGGCGCTCATCCGGCGACAGCGTAGCGTCCTTCAACGCCAGCGTTTCCAGATAGCCGTGCAGCGACGACAACGGCGTGCGCAGGTCATGCGAGATGTTGGCCACCAGTTCGCGCCGCTGCAGATCCTGCTGGCGCAACTGCTGCCATTGCTCACCCAGCCGCTGCGCCATCTGCGCGTGTGCGTGTTCCAGGATCACCAGTTCGTCGCGCTCACCTGGGCGCAGTGGCTCCGGCGGCGGCAGCGGCGTCGGCGCATCGATGTCGAAGGCCTGGATGCGCCGGGTCAGCCGCCGCAGTGGGCGGGTCACCCAATAGAACGCCACCAGCCCGGCCAGCAGACCGAGCCCCCCCACCAGCACGACCGACCACAGCGTGGTGTTCCATTGGCTGCCGGCGGCGAGATCGTCGGCCAGCATCTGCCGGTGCTCGCCCACCAGCACCACGTACACATAGCCGGCCTGGCGACCCTGCACGATCAACGGTGCGGCACTGAACACCTTGCGGCCGTCCGCGCTGCGCGGGTCATCGCCCAGGATCGGCAACGGCGCACCGGCCAGCAGGCGACGCAGTGGCGCCACGTCCACCCGATTGCGCACCAGATGCCCACTGGGCGCATCGTGGCCGAGGATACGGCCCTGGTCGTCCAGCAGGTAGACCTCGACGCTGGGATTGACCGCCATCAACTGGCCGAACAGCGCACGCACCGCAGCATCGCGCATGCCGCTGGTGTCCATCAGTTCGCTGCGTTGGGCGATGTGTTCGGCCAGGCCCAGCGACAGCCGCTGCACCACTTCCTGCTCATGGCGGGTGTTGGCGCGCATCTGCAGTGCCAACAACGCCATGCAGCACATCAGCATCAGCGCGGCGGTCACCACCGCCAGCTTCTGCCACAGGTTCGGCTTGATCATGCCGCCGCCCCGGCCGGGTCGACCAGCTTGTAGCCGCGCCCCCACACCGTCAGCAATCGCCGTGGATTGGCCGGGTCTGGCTCGATCTTGCTGCGCAGGCGGTTGATGTGGGTGTTGACCGTGTGTTCGTAGCCATCGTGCTGGTAGCCCCAGACCTGGTTGAGCAGTTCCATGCGCGCGAACACCTGGTCCGGATGACGGGCGAAGAACAGCAGCAGGTCGAACTCACGCGGGGTCAGTTCCAGCGCATTGCCGTCCACCGAGGCGGTGCGCGCCACCGGGTCCAGTTGCAGGCCGCCCAGTTCGATTGCGCCGGCGTCGATGCGTGCGCTCTGCGCCATCGCCTCGGCACGGCGCAGCAATGCGCGCACCCGTGCCACCAGTTCCGGCATCGAGAAGGGTTTTGCCAGGTAATCGTCCGCGCCCAGTTCCAGGCCGACGATGCGCTGGGTTTCGCTGCCACGCGCGCTGATGATGATGATCGGCACATAACGCGCCATCGCGCGTGCACGCTGGCAGACCTGCAGGCCATCCACGCCGGGTAGCATCACGTCCAGCACCAGCGCATCCCACGGGCCGTCCTGCTCGAGCAGGCGCAGGCCGGCGTCGCCACTGGCGGCATGGGCGACGTCGTAGCCCTCATCGCCCAGATGCATGCGCAGCAGGTCGGCAATGTGGGCATCGTCTTCGACGATCAGCACGCGTTTGGTGGACATCGGCAGCTCGGGGCCAGTGGGGAGGCTGGCTGCATTGTGGCGCGGGTTGGCCGCCGATACCTCACGAAAAATTGAATCCTGCGTGAGGATTCGTTGACCCGGGCGGGCGCAGCATGGCCCCGTCGCCCCTTCCCGGAGTCCGCCATGTCCCTGTCCCGCCGCCATCTGCTGGGCCTGGGCGGTGTTGCCACCGCCGCCGGCCTGCTCGGCCTGGGGGCCTGCAGCCGCGCCGCCCCGGCGGCCGCTGAAGCGCGCCCGCCGCGACAGTTCGAAGTCATGCACAGCGATGCGCAGTGGCGCCAGCAACTGACCCCGGCGCAGTACGCGGTGCTGCGCCAGCAGGCCACCGAGCGCCCGTACAGCAGCCCGCTCAACAAGGAACACCGGCAGGGCACCTTCGCCTGCGCCGGCTGTGCGCTGCCGTTGTTCTCATCGTCCACCAAGTTCGAGAGCGGCACCGGCTGGCCCAGCTTCTGGGCGCCGCTGCACAACGCCATCGGCGAAGACCGCGACGTCACCTTCGGGATGCTGCGGGTAGAGGTGCACTGCCGCCGCTGCGGTGGCCACCTCGGCCATGTGTTCAACGACGGCCCGCGCCCGACCGGGCTGCGCTACTGCATGAACGGTGCGGCGATGGTGTTCGTTCCCGGCGCCACGGATGGCACCGCCGACGGCTGGCGGGTGCCGGTCGGTTCTTCTCCTGTTTCCGGAGCCTGACCATGCTGCTGTTGCTGCTTGCTTACCTGGGGGGCGCATTGACCCTGCTCAGCCCCTGCATCCTGCCGGTGCTGCCGTTCGTGTTCGCGCGTGCCGACCGTCCCTTCCTGCGCAGCACGCTGCCGTTGCTGCTGGGCATGGCACTGACCTTCACCGTGGTCGCCAGCCTGGCCGCGGTGGGCAGCCAATGGGTGGCGCAGGCCAACCAGGTCGGACGCTGGATCGCCCTGCTGTTGATGGCGTTGTTCGCGGTCGCCCTGCTGTGGCCGCGACTGGCCGACCATCTTCTGGCGCCGTTCCAGCGCGTGGGTGCCCGCTTGAGCGCGCGTGCCGATGCGGCGGACGCCGCGGGGCACGGCGGCGCGTGGACCTCGCTGCTGATCGGCATCGCCACCGGCCTGCTGTGGGCACCCTGCGCCGGGCCAATCCTCGGCCTGGTGCTGACCGGTGCTGCCCTGCATGGCGCCAGCGTCGGTACCAGTGCGCTGCTGCTGGCGTATGCGCTGGGTGCGATCACCGCACTGGCGCTGGCGGTGTGGGTGGGCGGCCGCGTGTTCCGCGCGCTGCAGGCGCGGCTTGGCCTCGGCGATGTATTGCGAAAGGTGTTGGGTGTGGCGGCGCTGCTGGCCGTAGTGGCGATCGGCCTGGGATGGGATACCGGCCTGCTGACCCGCCTTTCGACGGTCAGCACTGCGCGCATCGAGCAGGGCTTGCTGGACGCGGTACCCGGTGCGCAGCCAGCTGCACCGCCGATGATGATGATGGCCGGGGCCAACGCCGCGGCCGATGCACCGTTGCCGGTGGAAGGCACCCTGCCCGCGCTGGACGGCGTCACCGGCTGGCTCAACAGCCCGCCGCTGACGAACCAGCAGCTGCGCGGGAAGGTGGTGCTGGTCGATTTCTGGACGTACTCCTGCATCAACTGCCTGCGTGCGATGCCGTTCGTGCACGAATGGGAACGTCGCTACCGCGACCATGGCCTGGTGGTGATCGGCGTGCACACGCCAGAGTTCGCCTTCGAACGTGACCCGCGCAACGTGATGAAGGCCGTGCAGCAGCTGAAGGTCGAGTACCCGGTGGCGCTCGACAACCAGTACACGATCTGGCGCGCGTTCAACAACCGCTACTGGCCGGCGCAGTACTTCGTCGATGCGCAGGGCAACATCCGCGGGCACCAGTTCGGCGAAGGCAACTATGCGCGCTCGGAACAGATGATCCGTCGCCTTCTGACCGAAGCAGGCCAGACGAATCTGCCACCGCCGGCCGATCCGGCCGCCGCCGATCTGAAGGGCGTGGCCGCGCAGGCCGACATGGGCAATCTGCGCTCGCCGGAAACCTATCTGGGCCACGCCCGCGCCGAGCAGTTCGCCTCGCCCGGCGGGCAGCGCAGCGATACCGCGTTCGACTACACCTTGCCGGCCACGCTCGCGTTGAACCAGTGGGGCCTGTCCGGACTCTGGACCGTCAGCGACGAAGCCGCACAGCTGCAGCAGGCCGGTGGCCGCATCGCCTTCCAGTTCCATGCGCGCGACCTGCATCTGGTGCTGGCGCCGGGCCAGGGTGGAAAGCCGGTGCGCTTCCGCGTGCTGTTGGACGGCAAGCCGCTGCCCGCCGCCGATGCCGGCAGCGATGTCGGTGCCGATGGCAGCGGTGTGGTCGACGAGCACCGCCTGTACCAGCTGATCCGACAGCGCGGCACGATCGGCCCGCACCGCTTCGAGATCGAATTCCTTGATGCGGGCGTGCAGGCCTACGCCTTCACCTTCGGTTGAACCGGGAGCACACGATGAAACTCTCCTTTGAACAAGGCATCGCCGCCGGTGTTGCAGGTCTGGTGGCCACGGCGTTGATCGCCGGTGTGCTGCTGGTCGACCATGGCGCGGCCGCGGCGCCGGTCGAAGCCAGCGCGCAGACCCAGGCACTGCCGGCACCCACCGGCGATGCGGCGTTCCGCGATGACGCGACCCACGCCAGCGTGGTGTTCGCCGGCGGTTGCTTCTGGGGCGTGCAGGGCGTGTTCCAACACGTCAAAGGCGTGAGCAATGCGGTGTCCGGCTACATCGGTGGCAGCGCTGCCAATGCCCGCTATGAGCGGGTCAGCAGCGGCCAGACCGGTCATGCCGAAGCGGTGAAGATCGACTACGACCCACGCCAGGTCAGCTACGGGCAGTTGATGCAGGTGTTCTTCTCGGTGGCGCACGACCCGACCCAGCTCAACCGCCAGGGGCCCGACCACGGCAGCCAGTACCGTTCGGCGATCTTCACTGATGACGCCCGCCAGCAGGCGGCCAGCCGCGCCTACATCGCCCAGCTCGGCCAGGCCGGCAGCTACCGCGCCCCGATCGTCACCCAGCTGGTCAGCGGCCAGCGCTTCTATCCGGCCGAGAGCTACCACCAGAACTACATGACGAACTACCCGCAGGCGGCCTACATCCGCTACTACGACGCACCAAAGCTGACCGCGCTGGGCAAGCAGTTCCCCGCGCTGTACCGGCGCGAGGCGGCGCTGGTGCCGATGCGGTAGCCGGCATTCCCCCTTGGGCTGACCGACGCTCGGCGGTGCTCTTCTGTAGAGCCGAGCCTACGCTCGGCTGCCGTTGGCGGAAGTACAGCCGAGCATGGGCTCGGCTCTACACACAAAAAAAGACGCACGGCCATCCGGCCGTGCGTTTCGAAAGACCGGCCGTGCCCCGATCAGGCCCGGCCGACAACGACATGCTAGGCTCGCCATCATCATGGGTACAGCACCAGATGGCGGGAAATTCGATGGATACAGATGACCAGAGCGCGATGATCCCACCCCGCTACCAGCGGCTGTCCGACGAACTGGCCGAAGCCATCCACGGCGGCCGCCTTCCGGTCGGCAGCCGCCTGCCTTCGCTGCGGCAGATGGCCCTGCAGCGCAGGCTCAGCCTGAACACCGTGATTGCCGCCTATCGCCAGCTGGAGGATGCCGGCCTGGTCATTCCGCGGCCCAAGGCCGGCTTCGAGGTGGCGCCGCGACTGTCGGTGCCGGAACGCTCGCTGCGTGATACCCCGTCCGCGCCCACCGCGCCGTTGCAGCAGGTACTGATGGCCCGCGTGCTGGAGGCACAACGTCGCCCCGGCGTGATCGACCTGGCCTTCGCCGGCCCGCGCGGCCGCCAGTTCTATCCAGGCGCTCAGCTGGCCCGTCACACCGCGCAGGTGCTGCGCCACGGCCAGCAGACGGTGGAGACCTATGCGCGACCGAACGGATCGCCGCGGCTGCTGGCGCAGATCGTGCGGCGTGGCCCGCGCATGGGCCTGCACACCCACAGCGAACGCCTGCTGCTGACCCACGGTGCGATGGAAGCGCTGCAGCTGGCGCTGCGCGCGGTCACCCAGCCCGGTGATGCGGTGGGCATCGAGGCGCCGTCCTACTTCAACCTGTACCCCCTGCTGGCCAACCTCGGTCTGCAGGCCATCGAACTGCCCACCCACCCACAGCACGGACTGGATGTGGATGCGCTGGATGCGCTGCTGGAGCACACGCCGCTGGCCGCTCTGGTGGTGATGCCCACCGTGCACAACCCGCTCGGCTGCACCATGCCGACCGCCGCCAAACAGCGCTTGGCCGAGCTGGTCAACGCACGGCAACTGCCGCTGATCGAGGATGCGGTGTACGCCGAGCTGCAGTTCTGCGAACCGCCGGCACCGCTCCTGAAGGCCTTCGATCGCGACGGCTTGGTGATGGTGGTCGGTGGTTTCTCCAAGACGCTGGCGCCGGACTACCGCATCGGCTGGCTGGATGGCGGGCGCTTCGCCGAGCGCATCGCGCTGCTGAAATTCCAGTCCACCGGCGGTGAGCCGCAGTTGCTCGGCGATGCGGTGGCGGCGTACCTGGAGGCCGGCAGCTACGAGCACCACCTGCACCGCATGCGTCGCCTGTATCGCGAACAGGTCGGGCGCCTGCGCCAGCTGGTGGCCGAGCACTTCCCGGCCGGCACCCGTGCCACCGAACCGCAGGGCGGATTCCTGCTGTGGCTGGAACTGCCGGGCGTGGATACGCGCGAGCTGTTCGAGCGAGCGCTGCAGGAGGACATCGTGTTCATGCCCGGCCAGGTGTATTCGCGCGGCGCACGCTACCGCCACTGCCTGCGGTTGTCGTGCTGCCAGACGCTGGATGCACGCTTCATCGGTGCGGTGGAGAGGCTGGGTGCGATCGCGCGGGAGCTGGCGCGGGCTGATTGATAGGTAGAGTCGACTGTTAGTCGACTGCTCTTCACCGGATGCCCGAAAATCCCGCGCTGCGCGCGCGAGTCGACTGACAGTCGACTCTACCCTCTCCGGCATCGATTTCGCGTTTCAGCAATTCAGGCGTCGAGCAGGTGCGCGCTCAGCGCTTCACCATCCGCCCCCGGCAGATGCGGCAGCCGCCCCCAGTACGGCATCGGCAGGCGCTGCTGCAGTGTGGCGATGTTTTCATCCTGGCGCTGCATCGCCGGGTCGATGTGGTTGCCGATCCAGCCCAGGCAATCCACGCCGCTGGCCTGCAGCGACTGCGCGGTCAGTCGCGCGTGGTTGACGCAGCCCAGCCGCATGCCCACCACCAGCAACACCGGCAACCGCAATGCGCGCACCAGGTCGAGCTGGTCGAGCGTGGCCGAGACCGGCGCCAGCCAACCGCCAACACCCTCCACCACCACCACATCGGCCTGCGCACGCAGACGTTCGAACGCCGCCATGATCGGCGCCAGCTCCACCTGCACGCCATCCTCGGCAGCGGCCAGCTCCGGCGCCAGTGGCAGGCGCAGCGCATACGGGTTCAGGTCGGCATAATCCGGCACCGGCCAACTGGCCGCCTGCAGCGCCAATGCATCCTCGTTGCGCAGGCCCTGGCCCAGGTCCTCGCTGCCGCTGGCCACCGGCTTCATGCCGACCGCGCGCAGTCCGCGCCGGCGCAGCGCATGCAGCAGTGCGGTGCTGGCCGCAGTCTTGCCGATCTCGGTATCGGTGCCGGTGACGAACAGGGCGGGCGGCAGCGTGGCGGGCAACGGCATCGACGGGCTCCAACGGGGCAACAGAGCGTGCATTATCGCCGGCCCGGCGCGCTTGCTAGACTGCAGGCATGTTCGCCAATGCCTCGCTCACCGGCAGCAAGCCGGAACAATACGCCCAGCTGCTGGAACAGGCCCGTGGCCTGGTCTACGCCGAGTCCGACCGCATCGCCAACGCGGCCAACCTCTCGGCACTGGTCTACCACGCCCTGCCCGACCTGAACTGGGTGGGCTTCTACCTGTACGACGGCAAGGAGCTGGTGGTCGGCCCGTTCCAGGGCCTGCCGGCCTGCGTGCGCATCCCGCTGGACAAGGGCGTGTGCGGTGCCGCCGCCAGCCAGCGCGTGACCCAGCGCGTGGACGACGTCGATGCCTTCCCCGGCCACATCGCCTGCGATTCGGCCTCGCGTTCGGAGCTGGTGGTGCCGCTGCTGCGCGGTGATGAACTGATCGGCGTGTTCGATATCGACAGCCCGAAGGTCGGCCGCTTCGATGCCGACGATCAGGCCGGCCTGGAAGCCATCGCCCGCGTGTTCATCGAGGCGCTGGGATGAGCACGCCGAAGCTGCGCAACATCGGCCCCAAGAGTGCGGCGTGGCTGCGCCAGGTCGGCCTGCGCAGCCGCGAAGACCTGGTTGCGATCGGTGCCGTGGGCGCCTTCGTCAAGGTCAAGCGCGCCGGCTTCAGGCCCAGCCTGAACCTGCTGTACTCACTGGAAGGCGCACTGCTGGACTGCCACTGGCAGGAACTGAGCGAGCCGCAGCGTGAGGCGCTGGTGCAGGATTACGAAGCGCGCATCGCCGCGCATCCGCTGAAGGCAGCCGGCCCGGCGTCGGGCCCGGTGCATGAGCAGCGCTTCGATGCTGACGATGACGCTGAGGACAGCGTGGCCGAGCGCGCGGACGAGGATTGACGGGTAGTGCCGGCCGCAGGCCGGCAACCTCAGGAACGTTACAAAGATCGTGCAGTTGCCGGCCAGCGGCCGCCACTACCGATGGGTCAGGGCTGCTGCAGTTCCAGCAACTCGCCCACCAGCCCGACCTCACCGCGTTCCAGCCACACCCGCAGGCGCGTGCCGTGGTCGATGCGCAGGGCCCAGCACAGCGACATCGGCAGGCCGCAGACCTGCGACAGCACCATGCGCAGCGGGCCACCATGGCTGACCACCAGCGTCGGTACCGGATCGTCATCATCGAGCAGGCGATCCAGCGCGCGCGCAATGCGCCGCTCGAAGTGGCCCCAGCTTTCACCGTTCGGCGGCGGGAACGCGTGCGGGTCGGCATGGAAGGCGGCCAGTGCATCCTCCGGGAGGTCGAACAGCGACTGCCCGTCCCAATCGCCGAAGTCCAGCTCTTCCCATTCCTCGTCCGCTTCCACGTCCAGCCCACGCGGGGTGGCCAGGGCCATCGCCGTGTGCAGCGAGCGCAGCCGCGGCGAACTGATCACCCGCTCCCAGGGCTGCGCGGCGTAAGCGTCGACCAGTTCCTGCGGCAGGCGGGCCAGCTGCGGCGGATCACTGCGGCCATCGAGGAACTCATCGCGACCGTTGCCGGCATGGCGGACCAGGTCGAGGATCATGCGCAAGTCCTGTACAGGCAACGCGGGAACAGCGGAAAACGGGCGGACATCGGCAACGGCACCACGGGATCGAGGGACCATTCTAAAGGCACAGCAAAGGCAGTCGAACACGTTCGACACTACGGGCCGCCTGCGATGCCGTAGACTGCGCGCACTTCCAGGTGACCTGCGGCCACGGCCGGCAGGTTGAAACGGGAAGCCGGTGACGCGTGATTCCACGCCATGCCGGCGCTGCCCCCGCAACGGTAAGCACGTCAGTTCCAGGCAACAACGCCACTGTGCCGCAAGCATGGGAAGGCGCCTGGACGGTGGCCTCGCGCCACCCGGCGGCAAGCCCGGAGACCGGCCCGGAAGCCTCAGGTCGCGATGCGGTGGGCATGGCGCTGGATGACGTGGCCTGTGCTGCGGCATCGGCGCGTGCCTGCCTTCGCGGCTCCTCCCCTTCGCCACGCGGGCGTGCGTGGCACCTGGAGTCCCCCATGAAGCTGCAGTCCCGAATGCTGTCCCCGGCCGTGCTGGCCGCCCTGCCCGCGCTGGCCCAGGCCGCCGATGACACCACCGCGCTCGACCAGATCCTGGTCACCGCCACCCGCACCCCCATCGCGCTGCAGGACAGCATCGCGCCGGCGCAGGTGATCGACCGCGCGCAGATCGAATCCAGCCAAGCCACCTCACTGCAGGAGCTGCTGCGCGGCCGCGCCGGCATCAACCTGACCAATGCCGGCGGCCTCGGCAAGCAGAGCTCGCTGTTCCTGCGCGGTACCAACTCGGGCCACACCGTGGTGCTGGTCGATGGCGTGCGCATCAACAGTGCCGACCTCGGCCTGGCCATGTACCAGGACCTGCCGCTGGCGCAGATCGAGCGCGTGGAAATCGTGCGTGGACCGCAGTCGAGCCTGTACGGCGCCGACGCCATCGGTGGCGTGATCCAGATCTTCACCCGCCGCAACCAGGGCGATTTCGCCCCGCACTTCCAGCTTGGCGGTGGCAGCAACGGCCTGCGTGAAGCCAGCGGTGGCATTGGCGGTGGTACCGAGCGCGGCTGGTTCGGTGCCGACATCGCCTACCAGCATTCCGATGGCATCGATGCCTGCCGCGGCTCGGCCACGCTGTTCGCCGGCTGCTTCGCCGACGAGCCCGACCGCGACGGCTACCGCAACCTGTCCAAGAGCCTGCGCGGTGGCTACACCTTCAACGACCAGTGGAACGTGGAAGGCAGCGCCCTGCGCGCCGACGGCAAGAACCATTACGACGGCTACTACAACTATTCGGAAACCCGCCAGCAGGTGCTGGCCGGCAAGGTGCGCTACACCCCTTCCGAGCGCCTGGCATTCACCGCAAACGTCGGCCGCAGTGACAACGAGTCGGACAACTTCGGTGATTTCGGTGCCCGTGGCAGCGCACAGACCCACCGCGACAGCGCCTCGCTGCAGGGCGACTTCGGCCTGGCTGAGGGCCAACTGCTGAGTGCCGGCGTGGACTGGAGTGAGGACAACCTGGATGGCAGCAGCGCGGGCTACCTCGTCGACAGCCGCCGCAACACCGGCGTGTTCGTGCAGTACCAGGGTCGCTTCGGCCGCCACCAGCTGCAGGTCAGCGCGCGCAATGACGACAACCAGCAGTTCGGCAACCATGCCACCGGCAGCCTCGGCTGGGCGATGCAGCTGGAGCATGGTCTGCGCGTCAATGCCAGCTACGGCACGGCCTTCAAGGCACCCACCTTCAGCGACCTGTACGACCCGTGGAGCGGCGTGCCGACGTTGAATCCGGAGAAGTCCAAGAGCGCCAACCTGGGCGTTTCGCAGCAGGGACAGGGCTGGCACTGGGGCCTGGACGTATATGAAACCCGCATCGATGATCTGATCACCTACGATGCGGCGACCTTCAAGATGCAGCAGGTGGAGAAGGCCCGCATCCGCGGCGCCGAACTGACCGGTGGCGTGCTGCTGGCCGGCTTCGACATCAACGCACAGCTCAGCTACACCGACCCGCGCAACCGCACCGGCGGCAGCACCCAGTTCGACAACTGGCTGCCACGCCGTGCGCAGCAGACCGGGCGCCTGGACATCGACCGTCGCTTCGGAGATTTCCGTGCAGGCCTGACCGTGCAGGGTGCCGGCAAGCGCTACGACGATGCCGCCAACGCGGTGAAGGTGGGAGGTTACGGCACGCTGGATCTGCGCGCCGAGTACGCGCTGACGCCGTCGTGGTCGCTGCTGGCGCGTGCCGCCAACGTGTTCGACCGCAGGTATGAGACGGTGGCGTGGTTCAACCAGCCCGGCCGCGAGTACCAGCTGAGCGTGCGTTACCAGCCGAAGTGACCGCAACGGTCATGGTAGTGCCGGCCGCTGGCCGGCAACATCATGATCTTCGGCAACGCGTTCCGGGCTGCCGGCCAGCGGCCGGCACTACCCCCTGCTTCAGCCCCGCAACCCCGGCAGTTCACGCAGGTCGTCGATCACCGCCACCGCCTGTGCGGTGGCCAGGTCCAGGCCACGCGGATAACCGTAACGCACCAGTGCGATCGGCATGCCGGCATCTTCGGCGGCGCGGTAGTCGGTCAACGAATCACCGACCATCAGGCAGGCGTCCACCGGCAGCCCGAAGTGCGCGGCGATGTGCCGCAGCGGTTCACCACTGGGCTTGCGCTGCGGCAGCGAATCGCCCCCCAGCACCAGCGCAAACACATCACCGATACCCAAGTGCTGCAGCAGCGGCGGCACCAGCGCTTCGGGCTTGTTGGTGCAGATCGCCAGCGGCACGTTGCGTGCACGCAGTTGTGCCAGCGCTTCACCCACGCCATCGAACAGACGTGGGCTGCGCAGCAGGCATTCGCGGTAGTGCACCATGAAGATCGGCATCACTTCGGCCAGGTCGATCACGCGGCCGACCGCCTGCAGGGCCTGCTCGACCAGGCGGCGCACACCGTCGCCGATCCAGCCCAGCACCGTGGTTTCCGGTACGCGTGCCACACCGATGTCCTCCAGCGTGCGGTTCAGCGCTTCGGCGATATCAGCTGCGCTGTCGACCAGCGTGCCATCAAGGTCGAACACGACCAGCGGATAGGGATACGACAAGGGACGGCACCTGCATGACGTGGGGCCGTCCATTGTACGCCGCTGGTTTTCGCACCGATCCGCCTCAACCGATGCGGCGCGCGCGGGTAGCCAGGAACGTGGGCAGGTAGCGGTCGATCAGGAAACGCGGCTGCGGCTGCCAGTCTTCCATGAAGCGATCGATGATGAAGCCGGCATCCAGCTGCCCGCCGATCAGTTCGGTCAGGCTGTGGCCGAAGGTCAGCGCATCGCCGCGGGCGAGTTTCGCCTCACGTTCTGCGGCGGGCAGGTCTTCCAGGTCCGAATAGGGAATGGCGTACTGCGGCCGGATCAGGCCCTGCGCATCGAGCTGCGGATCACGCGCGCCGACGAACAGCACCGGGTTGTAGAAGCTGGCCATCAACATGCCATCGCGCGCCAGCACGCGGCGGCATTCGGTCCACACCGGGCGCACGTCGGGTACGTACAGGTTGGAGATCGGATGGAACACCACGTCGAAGCTGTCGTTGGCGAATACGTGCAGGTCGCGCATGTCGCCCTGCACCGTGCGCAGCTGCAGGCCGTCGCGCGCCGCCACGCTGCGGTCCTGTTCCAGCTGCCCGTCGGAGAGATCGAACACGGTGACGTCGGCGCCCGCAGCGGCCAGCACCGGTGCCTGCTGTCCACCGCCCGAGGCTAGGCACAGGATGCGGCGGCCGCGCACATCACCCATCCAGTCCAGCGGCAACGCGCGGGGCGTCAGGTGCACCTGCCAACGGCCTTCGCGCGCGGCGGCAATCGTTGAACTTTCCACCGGGCGCGACCATTCGCGCACTTCGCTGGCCTGGCGGTCCCAGGCAGCACGGTTGTGGTCGATCAAGGCCTGTCCATGGTTCATGTGTTCTCCTTGCCCGGTGGGCGCCAATCCAGATCCTGGAAGGCCGGGCTGGCGAAGCACTCGCCCAGGAAATCCAGGAATCGCCGCATGATAGCGGGCTGCTGGCGCCGTGACGCGTACACGGCATGAATGCCGAGTTCGTCCAGACTGAATTCAGGCAGCAGTTCGATCAGCTCACCACTGCGCAGCAGCGGCGCCACCTGGTAGGTCGGCAGCATGGCGATACCGGCACCGGCCCGCACCGCCTCCAACAGCAGCGAGGCCTCGTTGGCGCTGATGTTGCCGCCTACCGCCACCGACAGCGAACGGCCGTCTCGGTGCAGCTGCCACAGGCTCTTGCCGACGTAGTGGTGGGTCAGGCAGTTGTGCGCGGCCAGATGCTCGGGAGCAGTCGGCGTGCCGCGTGCCTGCAGGTAGGACGGCGTCGCGCACAGCACCGAGCGGCAGGTGGCCAGCCGCCGCGCGATCAGGCTGGGATCGATCTGGCGCGCGATGCGCACGGCCAGGTCCACCCGCTCCTCCACCAGGTTCACCGTGCGGTCGACCAGCAGCAGCTCGATGCGTGCCGCCGGATGGCGCGCAACAAAGCCGGCCACCGCCCGCGCCAGGTGGCTCTGCCCGAACGACACGCTGGCAGTCACCCGCAGCGTGCCATGCGGCTCCGGATCATCGCTGGCCAGCTCGCCCTGCAGTTCCTCGCCGATCGCCAGCATCTGCCGGAAGCGCGCCAGCGCCGCCTCCCCGGGCCCGGTCAGGCTGACCCGGCGCGTGGTCCGGTGCAGCAGGCGCGCGCCCAGCCAGCCCTCGACCTCGGCCAGGTAGCGGCTGACCATGGCCCGTGACATGTCCAGCACTTCGGCGGCGGCGGTGAGGCTGCCGCGTTCGGCGACCTCGACGAACACGGTCATGGCGGTCAATCGGTCCATATGCTCGATCCATGCAACAAACAAGCGCGTTATACGCTGTTTTTCGAGCAACTGCAGCAGCCTAGAGTGGCGCCATTCCCACCCCACACCGCTCACGGAGTCCTGCCATGAAGATCGCCCTCGTTGGTTCCACCGGCAACATCGGCCGCCAGATCGCCCGCCACGCGCTGGCCCGCGGTCACGAACTCACCGTCATCGTGCGCAGCGCGCAGGACCTTCCGGCAGAACTGGCCGGCGCCCATCCGGTGATCGCTTCGCTGGATGACCAGGACGCGCTGGTTGCCGCCATCGCCGGCCACGACGTGCTGGCCAGTGCCTACGGCCCGCGCCCGGGCGATGACATCGGTCGCGTCGGCGAGGTCGCCGCGCAGCTGGCTGCCGTCGCACGCAAGGCCGGCGTGCCGCGCCTGGTGGTGGTCGGTGGCGCCGGCAGCCTGGAAGTCGCCCCCGGCGTGCAGCTGGTCGATACCCCCAGCTTCCCGGAGGCCTACAAGCCCTACGCGCTGGCCCACCGTGAAGCGTTCAACCGCCTGCAGGCAGTGGACGACCTGGACTGGACCTTCTTCTCGCCGGCCGCCGAAATCGGCCCGGGCGAAGAGCGCGGCCAGTACCGCGTGCAGCCCAAGGCTTTCCTCGCCGACGCCAGCGGCCACAGCCGCATCAGCTACGCCGACTACGGCGCTGCGTTCGTCGCCGAGCTGGAAGCGCACCAGTACCCGAAGCAGATCATCACTGCGGCGTACTGATCGACGCGCGTCCCTTGTAGAGCCAAGCCCGCGCTCGGCTCTACGCGAACCTGCAGCCGGGCATTGGCCCGGCTCTACACAAGGAATCCCCATGCGTACCGCTGCCCTGCTGCTTCCCCTCGCCCTGGCCGCCAGCTTCACCTGTGCGCCGCTGCTGGCCGCACCGGCCACCACGGCGCCGGCGGCGGCGACGAAATCCCAGCTGCACCTGCAGACCTTCCATCCCGGCCCGCAGGCGATGTTCTCGGTGTCCTCGGTGCTGATCGAAGGCCGCCACGATGCGATCCTGGTCAACGCGCAGTTCGGCGCCAGCGACGCGCGCAAGCTGGTCGAGCTGATCCGCGCCAGCGGCAAGCAGCTGACCACGATCTACATCAGCCACGGTGATCCGGACTATTACTTCGGCCTGGCCACCCTGCAGGACGCCTTCCCGCAGGCACGCATCGTCGCCACCGCGCAGACCGTCGCCCATATCCAGCAGACCCAGGCCGGCAAGCTGGCCTACTGGGGACCGAAGATGGGCGCCGACGTGCCGGCACGGATCGTGGTGCCGCAGGTACTGGACGGCGACGCCCTGCAGCTGGAAGGCCAGCGCCTGCCGCTGATCGGCCTGGATGGCCCGACCCCGGACCGCACGGTGCTGTGGGTGCCGTCGCTACGCGCGATCGTCGGTGGCATTCCGGTGGTAGCCGGCGAGCACGTGTGGATGGCCGATACGCAGTCGCCGAAGTCGCATGCCGACTGGCTGCAGACCCTGCAGCGGCTGCAGGCACTGAAGCCGAAGGTGGTGGTGCCGGGTCACTACGCGCCGGGAGTGGCGCTGGATGCCAGTGCGTTGCGCTTCACCGCAGACTACATCCGCGCATTCGATACCGAGGCGGCAAAGGCCAAGGACAGTGCGGCGCTGGTGAAGGCGATGCAGGCACGTTATCCGACGCTGGACGGCGGGGCGTCGCTGGAGTTGAGTGCGAAGGTAGCCAAGGGCGAGATGCAGTGGCCGTAAGGTAGGGGGTTCTTTTGCAGGGCTGCGCCCTGCACCCGCCGAATCGACGGCAACGGCAACGGCAAAAGCGGGCATTCCGGGGGAAGGCGGGGTGGGTCCGGTTGCGGGGGACGCCGTAAACCCGTCCATGGGCGCTTGGCCGCGGCATCCATGCCGCGGACACCCCCGCAACCGGACCCGCCCCGCCTTCGACAGGTTCCCGCTGCTGTTGTGGGTGCTGACCGTTGGTCGGCACGCGGCTGTTGGTGGGTGTCGACCTTGGTCGACACATGTATCAGGTCCGTGGGGAATCGTTCGTTGCGTGCTCGAACAATTCGCCCTGCACCACCGGTTCCTTTTCGCGGAAACCGCCGAGGCCGACGCCGACCAGCCGATAGCGGGTGTCGGCGGGCAGGTCGACGCGGGTGCGCAGGGCCAGCGCGATGTCGCGCAGTTCTTCCATCGATTCCGGCGGGCGCTCCGGGGTGAAGCTGCGGGTGAGGATGCGGAACTGCGCGGTCTTCAGTTTCAGCACCACGGTGTGGCCGACGCGTTCGGTCTTGCGCGTGGCATTCCAGGTCTTCTCCGCCAGCTGCACGATGGCCTCACCCAGATCTTCCAGCGGCAGATCCTCGGCGAAGGTGTCCTCCGAGGAAATCGACTGCACCTGCTGGTCCGGCTCCACCGGCCGCTCATCGATGCCGCGTGCGCGGTTGTACAGGCTGCGGCCGAAACTGCCGAACGCCTCTTCCAGATCGATCAAGGCCCACTGCCGCAGGTCGCCGCAGGTGACGATACCGCGTGCGGCCAGCTTGCCTTCCATCACCTTGCCGACGCCGGGCACCCGGTTCACCGGCAACGGCAGCAGGAACGCGTCCACCCGCTGCGGGGGGATCACGAACTGGCCATCGGGCTTGCGCCAGTCCGAAGCGATCTTGGCCAGGAACTTGTTCGGCGCGATCCCGGCTGAAGCAGTCAGGTTCGTTTCCTCGCGGATCTGCGTGCGGATGGTACGGGCGATGTCGGTGGCCAGTTCGATACCGCTCTTCGGCTCGGTCACATCCAGGTAGGCCTCGTCCAGCGACAACGGCTCGACCAGGTCGGTGTGACGCAGGAAGATCGCGCGTACCTGCTGTGACACCGCCTTGTAACGCGCGAAATCCGGCGGTACGAAAATCGCGTCCGGGCACAGGCGCTCGGCGCGCACCGCGGGCATCGCCGAGCGCACGCCGAACACGCGGGCCTCGTACGAGGCCGCGCACACCACCGAGCGTGCGCCGCGCCATGCCACAACCACCGGCTTGCCGCGCAGTGACGGATCGTCGCGCTGCTCCACCGACGCGTAGAACGCGTCCATGTCGACGTGGATGATCTTGCGCAGTCGGGTCATGTCAGGCGGAAAGGGCGGGGGCGTGCCGAACGGGCCACACGCCGAAGTATGGTCGTTGCACATCAACAGGATGCGCGTATTCCATTGAAAACACTACGGTTGCGTACGGTTAAAATGTTTGATCGGCGCAGTTTCCACGGGCATCCTCGAGCGCTTGTTTCCCTGTTTCCCCGCTTCCAGGATTGTGCTTCATGACCCGTCTCCACGCGTTCAACCGCGAACAGCTGCTGGCCAGCGCACGCGGTGAACTGTTCGGCGCCGCCGCCGGCCGTTTGCCCAACGATCCGATGCTGATGTTCGACCGCATCACCGACATCCGCGAGGACGGCGGACCGCATGGCAAGGGCATGGTACGCGCCGAACTGGATATCCGCCCGGACCTGTGGTTCTTCGGCTGCCACTTCATCGGCGACCCGGTGATGCCCGGCTGCCTCGGCCTGGATGCCATGTGGCAGCTGACCGGCTTCTTCCTCACTTGGCTGGGCGCCCCCGGCAAGGGCCGCGCACTGGGCTGCGGCGAGGTGAAGTTCACCGGCCAGGTACTGCCGGAAGCCAAGCGGGTGCGCTACGAGATCGACATCAGCCGCGTCATCAACCGCAAGCTGGTGATGGCCCAGTCGGACGCCCGCATGTACGTGGATGACCGCGAAATCTACAGCGCGCGCGACCTGCGCGTCGGCCTGTTCACTGAAACCGGGAGCTTCTGATGCGTCGCGTCGTCATCACCGGCATGGGCATCACGTCCTGCCTCGGCAATGATCTGGATACCGTTTCGGCCGCGCTGCGCGAAGGGCGCTCGGGCATCACCGCCCTGGCCGACCACGCCGAAGCCGGCCTGCGCAGCCAGGTCGGCGGCCGTGTCGACCTCGACCTGGACGCATTGATCGACCGCAAGCAGAAGCGCTTCATGAGTGATGCGGCGGCCTTCGCCTACCTGTCCATGCGCGATGCCATCGCCGATGCCGGGCTCAGCCCCGAGCAGGTCAGCAACCTGCGCACCGGCCTGATCGCCGGTTCCGGTGGCGGCTCCAGCGAGTGGCAGATCGGCGCGGTCGACCTGCTGCGCGAACGTGGTGTGCGCAAGGTCGGCCCGTACATGGTGCCGCGCACGATGTGCTCGACGGTCTCGGCCTGCCTGGCCACCGCCTACCAGATCAAGGGCGTCAGCTATTCGCTGTCGGCCGCCTGCGCGACCTCGGCACACTGCATCGGCGCCGCCGCGGACATGATCCGCCATGGCGCTCAGGACATCATGTTCGCCGGTGGCGGTGAAGACCTGCACTGGTCGATGAGCGTGATGTTCGATGCGATGGGCGCGCTGTCGACCAGCTTCAACGAGACCCCGGCCAGCGCCTCGCGTCCGTACGACAAGGACCGCGACGGCTTCGTCATCGCCGGTGGCGGCGGCATGCTGGTGCTGGAGGACTACGACCACGCCGTTGCGCGCGGCGCGCACATCCATGCCGAGCTGATCGGCTATGGCGTGACCTCCGACGGCGCCGACATGGTCGCGCCGTCCGGCGAAGGCGCGGTGCGCTGCATGAAGATGGCGCTGCAGGGTGTCGATCGTCCGCTGGACTACCTCAACACCCACGGCACCTCCACGCCGCTGGGCGACGTCACCGAGCTCAATGCGATCCGCGAAGTGTTCGGCGATGCGGTACCGCCGCTGTCCTCGACCAAGGCGCTGTCCGGACATTCGCTGGGTGCGGCCAGCGTGCACGAGGCGATCTACTGCCTGCTGATGATGCGCGATGGCTTCGTCGCCGGTTCGGCCAACATCGGCGAACTGGACCCGAAGGTGGAGAGCTTCCCGATCCTGCGCGAGAGCCGCGAGCAGAAGCTGGATACGGTGATGTCCAACAGCTTCGGCTTCGGTGGCACCAACGCCGCGCTGGTGTTCGGGCGGGTGTGATGGGGCAGGTGTGCCGACCAACGGTCGGCACCCACCAACGGATGTAGAGCCGAGCCATGCTCGGCTGCATTGAAAAGCGTGCCAACCAAGGTTGGCACCTACCGGGGCATTGGGCGTGCCAACCAAGGTTGGCACCTACCGGGGCATTGGGCGTGCCAACCAGGGTTGGCACCTACCGAAGCATTAGGGTGTGCCGACCAACGGTCGGCACCCACCGTCAGGGGCGGTCGGCACCTACCGGTTACCTCGGCAGCAGCGGCAGCAGCAGCGCGTGCGCGTCCACCAGCGAGCCGACGATGCGGTGGCCCAGTGCGCGCAGCTCTTCGTCAGGATGCACCAGGTCCGGCACCTGGATCACGGTCATGCCGGCCGCCAATGCCGCGCGCGTACCGGCCGGTGAGTCTTCCAGCGCCAGGCAGCGTTCCGGGGCCTGGCCCAGCCGCTGCGCGGCCAGCAGGTAGATGTCCGGCGCCGGTTTCGGCCGCGCCACGTCGCCACTGGTGATCACCGCATCGAAATACGGCAGCAGGCCGGCAGCGGCCAGCTTGCGGTTGGCCCGCGGCTGCCGCGTGGTGGTTGCCACCGCGCGCGGTACCGCGTGCGCCTTCAGCAGTTCCAGCAGCTCCAGGATGCCCGGCCGCAGCGGCAGGCCGGTCTGCGTGCGTGCTTCGTACAGCTCATGGCAACGTGCCGCCACTGCGTCGATCACGCTGTCCTCGATCCCCTGCGCACGCAGCAGCGCGTGCGTATCGCGATCGCCGAGGCCGACCATGCGCAGGAACACCGCCTCGTCCAGGCCCAGCCCGAATTCGTCGGCGGCCTCGCTCCAGCAGGCCAGCGAGACGCGCTCGCTGTCGATCATCAGGCCGTCCATGTCGAAAATGACGGCGTCGGGGAGGAACGGCAGCGCAGCAATGGTGGTCATGGAGCGAACAGCGTATCCAGGTCAGTGGAAGTGAGCTGCCGCCATTGCCCCTCGTCCAGTCCCTGCAGGTCCAGCCCGCCAACACGACTGCGGTGCAGGGCCTGCACGTGGTTGCCGGTGGCGGCGAACATGCGGCGTACCTGATGGTAGCGGCCTTCGTGCAGCACCAGGCGCGCGCGACGCGCATCCAGCACTTCCAGTTCAGCCGGCAGCAGGGGCGTCTTCTCGGACTCCAGCATCAGCGTACCGCTGGCGAACAGCGCTGCCTCGTCGCCGCGCAGGTCGTCGTTCAACTCGACCTCATAGACTTTCGGCAGCTTCGACTTCGGCGAGATGATCCGGTGCAGCAGGCTGCCATCGTCAGTCAGCAGCAGCAGGCCACTGGTCTCGCGGTCGAGGCGGCCCACCGTGGACAGCACCGGATCGCGGTCGCGGAAGCGCGGCGGCAGCAGGTCGTAGATCAGGCGGCCGGTGTCCTTGGTCGAGCAGGTGTAGCCGGCCGGCTTGTGCAGCGCGATCGACAGGCCCACCGGCGGGTCCAGCGGCTCGCCATCGACCCGGATCGCCTCGTGCGGCACCTGGTCGTCGGCATACAGCACCTCGCCGTCGGCGTCGGTGACGCGGCCTTCGCGGAACATCCACTGCACCTGCTTGCGGCTGCCATAGCCCAGGTTGGCGATGAGCTTGACCAGCTTCACTTGCCCTTCCCCTTCACCGCTTCCACCAGCTTGAAGCCATCGCGCTCGGCGACCACGCGCACCGCGCCAAAGCTCTCGTTGAGCGTGTACTCGTACGGCAGATGGCGGTTGGCCACTACGTACAAGCGTCCGCCCGGGCGCAGCGCCTGCGCGGCCACGGCGATGAAGCGCTGGCCGATGTCAGGACGGTCGGCGCGCGACGGCGTGTGGAACGGCGGATTGCTGATGATCACGTCGTAGCCCGGCTCGATGCCGGCGGTGACGTCGCGCCACAGGAAGCGCAGCGGCAGCGGGCACGGCGGCGGTGCCAGATTCAGTTCGGCCAGGGCCAGCGCGCGCTGCTCGGCTTCGTACAGGTCCAGCGCGGTGATCTTCGGGCAACGCTCCAGCAGCTCGCGCGACAGGTAGCCATAGCCCGCGCCGAGGTCGGCAGCACGCCCGGCCAGGTCGGCCGGCAGGTGCTCGGCCAACAGCGCGGACGCCGGGTCGATGCGATCCCAGGCGAACACGCCCGGGCGGCTGAGGAAACGGCCGCCGACGATTGGACGCACCGCATCCAGTGCCGACCAGCGCTTGGCCAGGTCGGCGTCGTGCTGGCCCTGCATCGGGGCGGTCCAGTACACGCGGCAGTGGTTCTTGGTCAGGCTGCCGCCGAGGCCGGTCAGCTGCTTGAGGTCACCCTCGCCCGAGCGTGCGCCTTCGTTGTTGGACTGGCAGGCAACGATGCGGCCGCCCTCGGCGACCAGCGCCAGCGCGCGGGCGAACAGCGCGCGGGCTTCCTCACGCTGGCGCGGCGGCAGCACCAGCACCAGCGGGTAGCGGCCCTTGCCGGCCACATCATCCAGCTGGCCGCTGACGGTCCAGCCGGCGGCCTGCTGCAGCGGCTGCGCGAACGGGGCAAAGCTCTGCTCGCAGTGCACCTCGCGGTTGCCGGCCGCTTCGCGCAGCGGCCAGCCGTCGCGGGCACGCAGGAAGGCCACCGGGCCCTCCGGCCAGCGCAGGGCGCCTTGGGAGAACGGCAGGAACAGGGTCTGCAGGGGGGCGTCGTCGCTGGAGGCCATCGGCGCGGGTACTTCAAGCGTGAGGGCCGTCCATTGTACCGGCTTGGCCGGGCCGGCCCCGGCAGCCGCTTTGCGAAACCCGAACGGGGCCTTGATCTGCCAGCAACATTGGAACGTTCAGGGTAGAGGCTCCCCCGGAAACCCAGGAGAACCTGCATGCGAGCCTTGTTCGTCGGTGGCGTGGTCGACAACAGTGAAATGGACCTGGAAGGCAGCCATCCGCCCGTGCATTACCCCGAGGACACCGGCGGCGGCCACTCACGCTACCGGCTGCACCAGGTCGGTCATGGCGCCGACGGCAGCGTGGCCTATGCGGTGTACGGCGCACCGGATCTGGCCGATGACGAAGTGGCCCGGGTGGCGGAAGAACGCGCCTATGCGCGCCGGTTCGAGGCGACGCCGACGTTGTTCGAGCATTGACACACCGGTAGCGCCCGAGCCCACGCTCGGGCGACGGCGCAGCCGAGCGTGGGCTCGGCTCTACATCCGATCAAGGCGCCCTGGGTGGCAGGCGGTCGACGCTGGCGATTTCATCCAGCCACACATGATGCTGTTGCACCGGCGTGTCGTAGTCATCCAGGCGCAACTGGCCGTTGCTGCCTTCGTCGCCGGCTTCGTTGCGGTACTGCTGCACGGTCGGTTTCACCGCCACGGTGCCGAGCAGGCGGCGGCCATCGTGCAGGGTCAGCTGCACCTGCGTTTCGCCCTCCAGCTGCGGCAGCAGGGCTTCCAGGCGCGCGATCTGCGCCGGATCGGTATGGACGCGGGGAGCTGTACGGGACATCGGCGACCTCCTGTGAATGCTCAGTGCAGCGCGCTGTCGGCGCGCGGCACCTGTACCTTGCGCACGGCCGACACCAGCTGCGCCACCGAATAGGGCTTGGCCACGTGCTCCTGGAAGCCAGACGCCAGCGCTCGGCGCCGGTCATCGGCACGCGCCAGTGCGGTCACAGCCACCGCCGGCAGCGTCAGCGCGTCCACGCCCATGTCCTCGCGCAGCGTGCGCACCAGGCCATAGCCATCCATGCCCGGCATGCCGATGTCGGTCAGCATCACGTGGTACTGCAGATGCCCGGTATCGGCCAGCAGCGCCAGCGCTTCACCGGCCGAGCTGGCTGCCGACACGCTCGCGCCCTGCTCTTCCAGCATGCGCCGCAGGTACTCCAGCACTTCCGGCTGGTCTTCCACCGCCAGCACGTGCATGCCACGCAGCGGATACGGCTCGACAATCACCGGCTCCAGGATCGGCCCGCTGATCACTTCGCGCAGCGGCCGCCGTTCGGCATCGGGAATGTGCTGCGGCAGGCGTACGGTGAAGGTGGCGCCGTGGCCATGGCCCTCGCTGGCAGCGGTGACGGTACCGCCATGCAGTTCGACCAGCTGCTGCACGATGGCCAGGCCCAGGCCCAGGCCGCCATGGCGTCGGGTGGTGGTGCCATCGGCCTGGCGGAAACGGCTGAACAGGTGATTGAGGAATTCGGGCGCAATACCGTCGCCGGTGTCACGCACGGTGATCACCCAGTGGTTGCCGTCGGCCTGCAGCTGCAGGTCGATGCGGCCTTCGGCCGGGGTGAACTTGATTGCATTCGACAGCAGGTTCCACAACACCTGCTGCAGACGGGTGGCATCGCCCAGCACCAGGCAGGGCTGCTCGGGCAGCAGCAGGCTCACGTCCAGTGCCTTGCCTTCGGCGACCAGCTCCTGCGCGCCGATGGCTTCGCCCAGCAGGTCGCGCAGGTCCAATATCTCCACCTCCAGCTGCACCTTGCCCAGCAGCATGCTGCTGAGGTCGAGCATGTCCGAGATCAGCCGCTTTTGCGCACCGGCGCTGCTGGCGATCACATTCAGGCCCTTGTACAGCGGGCTGGTGTTGTCCACGCGCTGCAGCAGCAACTCGCTCCAGCCGAGGATGGTGGTCAGCGGCGTACGCAGCTCATGCGACAGCGTGGCCAGGAATTCGTCCTTCAGCCGCGCCATGTTCTCGGCGGCGCTGCGCGCGGCACGCTCGGACTGCAGCAACTCCTCGCGGGCCAGTTCGATCTCGCGGCGTTCGGTCACGTCCGGGCTGCTGCCGGCCAGGCCGATGAAGCGGCCCATCCGCGAGAAGCGCGGGCGGGCGTTCATTTCCAGCCAACGCCATTCGCCATCGGCGCGCCGGGCCCGCACCAGCGCATGCATCGACCGCTGTGCCTTCAGTGCTTCCTGTAGTTCGTACTCGAACACCGATGCATCGTCCGGATGCACCAGGCCGCGCCAGACATCTTCCGGCACGCGTGTTTCGTCACCGCCGAAGAACTCACTGAAAGCGCTGTTGACGAAACGGGCATGGCCGCGCTCGTCGAGCACCCACACCGGCATCGGCAGGCCGTCGGCCAGCGCACTGAAGCGGGCTTCGCTTTCGCCCAGCTCCACTTCCATCTGCTTGCGTGCGGTGATGTCGAAGAACAGGATGCCGACCTTGTCCTCGCCCGGACGGCCCACGCGCACCGCATCGACCGCGAACGAACGGCCCAGCGCACGCGCTTCCATCTCGAACTGGGCGGGGCGGCCACTGCGCGCGACTTCGCCGTAGATGCGGAACCAGTCTTCCTCGTGATTCGGCTCCAGCAGGCTCATGCGCTGGCCGCAGGCGTCCTTCAGGCCGGTGTGCCGTTCGAAGGCATCGTTGACCTCGATGAATCGGTAATCCACCGCGCGGTCCCCCTCGAACAGCACCTGGATCACGCAGAAACCCGCGTTGATGCGCTCAAGCACGCCATGATGCAGGTCGGGTTCGGGCGCCGGCACCATCATCGGCGGGCGCTCCACTAGGGGCGGCAGTGTGGACAAGGGCGTCTATGCAGGCCGGATTGGAAGCACAGCATCTTCCAAAGCGCGTATTCACAGCGTCAAGCGACATCAGTCATGGTTGACGTCGATGAATTGGCGGCAACCACCCTTGCGCGCGACGCATTCGGCCATTGCGGCGGT
Organism: Stenotrophomonas veracruzanensis; assembly: GCF_032911525.1. Classification (NCBI taxonomy): domain Bacteria; kingdom Pseudomonadati; phylum Pseudomonadota; class Gammaproteobacteria; order Lysobacterales; family Lysobacteraceae; genus Stenotrophomonas; species Stenotrophomonas veracruzanensis. The sequence continues at coordinate 36,714 of NZ_JAWJTI010000017.1, read as the reverse complement.
CCGGCCACAGGATCACACTCGATCCGTGATCAACATCGTCCCCAGCTCGGGGACGCAGGAGACCGTCATGAAACGCTCACTCGCGATTGCCCTGCTGGCAGGCGCCCTGGTGGCGGGCGGCGCCAGCGCTGCACCGCGCACCGTAACCGATGCGGACGCGCCGCGCGCATTGCAGGCCGATGGCCCGGTCAGCGTGAAATGGGAGGATCCGGCCAAATTCACCGAGATCCGCCAGAGCACCAACCGCTTCGAAGCCGAACGCGGTGATTGGGTACAGCAGCTGGCCCGCTACCTGCAGACCACCGCTGCCAAGCCGCTGCAGCCTGGGCAGACCCTCGATGTGACCCTGGTGGACATCAAGCGTGCCGGTGACTACGAGCCGTGGCACGGCCCACGTGGCCGCGACATCCGGATCATGCGCGACATCTACCCGCCGCGGATCAGCCTGCAGTACACGTTGAAGGACGCCAGCGGCCGTATCGTCAGCGAGGGCGATGCGCGCCTCAGCGATACCGGTTACCTGCACAACCTGGGGCTGAGGAGCGACAGCGATCCGCTGCGCTACGAGAAGCGCCTGATCGATGACTGGGTCAGGCGCCAGCTGGCCAGCCAGGCGACCGCCGCGCGTTAGGCCCCTCGATAGGTGTCGACCTTGGTCGACACGCATTACACGGCGCCGACCAAGGTCGGCTGCTACCAGAGCCGCGCATGGCGACCGCTGCACACCAAGCCCCCGGTAGGTGTCGACCTTGGTCGACACGCATTACACGGCGCCGACCAGGGTCGGCCGCTACGAGAGCCGCGCATGGCGACCGCTGCGCACCAAGCCCTCGGTAGGTGTCGACCTTGGTCGACACGCATTACACGGCGCCGACCAGGGTCGGCCGCTACGAGAGCCGCGCATGGCGACCGCTGCGTGCCAAGCCCCCGGTAGGTGTCGACCTTGGTCGACACGCATTCACGGTGCCGACCAAGGTCGGCCGCTGACCAGAGCCGAGCGTAGGCTCGGCGCTACACGTACACCTTCGCCACGCGCTTGACCGCGCACGGCAGCTGGTACGCGCTCACGCCACAGCGCGGCGCCAGCTCGGACAGCGTCGGTGCGCTGCCCCACAGTTCCACCACGCTGCCGATGCCGGCCTGCGGATGGGCAGTCAGGTCCACGGTCAGCATGTCCATCGACACGCGGCCGATCAACGCACCGGGCTGGCCGTCGATCAGCACCGGGGTGCCGTTCGGCGCGAACTGCGGATAGCCATCCGCGTAACCCAGCGCGACCACGCCAACGCGCGTGCGCACCTTCGACACGAAGCGGGCGCCATAGCCGACCGGTTCACCGGCCTCGATCCAGCGCTCGGCGATCACCTTGGACTGCATGGTCATCACCGGGCGCAGGCGCGCGGTGATCTCCGTGGCGTCCGGCAGCGGGTTGGCGCCGTACAGCATCAGGCCCGGGCGCACCCAGTCGCTGCGTACATCCGGCCAGCCCAGCAGCGCGGGCGAATTGCACACGCTGGTCTCGCCTTCCAGGCCATCAATGGCGCGGGCGAAGGTCGAGGCCTGTTCATGGGTGCGCTCGCTGTCCAGCTCGTCGGCACGTGCCAGGTGAGTCATCAGCACGATGCGCTCGACCTGCGGCAGCGCGGACAGGCGCGCGTGCGCCGCGCGGAAGCTGTCCACGTCCAGGCCGAGGCGATGCATGCCGCTGTCCAGCTTCAGCCACACCGTCAACGGGCGCGGGCTGTCGAAGGCGGCGACGGCCTCCAGCTGCCACGGCGAACCAACGGCGAACCAGAAATCATGCTCGGCCACCAGCGCCATGTCGCTGGGTTCGAAGATGCCTTCCAGCAGCAGGATCGGCGCATGGATGCCGGCCTGGCGCAGTTCCAGCGCTTCTTCGATGGTGGCCACGCCGAAGCCATCGGCCTCGCCTTCCAGCGCCTGTGCACAGCGCACCGCGCCATGGCCATAGGCATCGGCCTTGATGATCGCCAGGGCCTTGCCACCGCCCAGTTCACGGGCGAGCCGGTAGTTGCTGCGCAGAGCGCCCAGATCGATCAGCGCGCGGGCAGGACGCATGTGCGGTTCTCGTGTTGCGGCGCGTGACCGTACTGGCCGTAGCGGAAAATATCCAGACCTTCGGTGCTGATCTGCGGCTGGCGCGCGCTCATCAGGTCGGCCAGGTAGCGGCCCGAGCCGCACGCCATGGTCCAGCCCAGCGTGCCGTGGCCGGTGTTGAGGTACAGATTGCGGAACGGCGTGGCGCCGATCACCGGCGTACCGTCCGGCGTGGCCGGGCGCAGGCCGGTCCAGAACTGCGCACGCGACAGGTCACCGCCCTTCGGGTAGAGGTCGCTGACCACCAGCTCCAGGGTTTCACGGCGGCGCTGCGACAGCGACAGGTCGAAGCCGGCCACTTCGGCCATGCCACCGACACGGATGCGGTCGTCGAAACGGGTGACCGCCACCTTGTAGCTCTCATCGAGGATGGTCGAGGTCGGTGCCATCGCCGGATCCGTGATCGGCAGGGTCAGCGAGTAGCCCTTCAGCGGGTACACCGGCAGGCGCATGCCCAATGGTGCGACCAGCGCCGGCGAATAGCTGCCGAGCGCGACCACGAAGCGGTCGGCGGTTTCCAGCTTGCCGTCGATGCGCACGCCGGTGATGCGGTCGCCATCGAACTCCAGGCCGGTGATGTCCTGGTCGAAGCGGAACTCGACACCAGCATCCACGCACATCTGCGCCAGGCGGCGGGTGAACAGCTGGCAGTCGCCGGTCTGGTCACGCGGCAAGCGCAGCGCGCCGACCAGGCCATCGACATGCTCCAGCGCCGGTTCGGCCTGGATGATGCCGGCGCGGTCCAGCACCTCGTACGGCACGCCGTACTGGGCCAGGATCTCGATGTCCTGCGCCGAGGCATCCAGCTGCTGCTGGGTGCGGAACAACTGGGTGGTGCCCAGGTCGCGGCCTTCGAATTCGATGCCGATCTGCGCGCGCAGCTCGTTCAGGCAGTCGCGGCTGTATTCGGACATGCGCACCATGCGCGCCTTGTTGATCGCGTAGCGCTCATGGGTACAGTTGCGCAGCATCTGCCACAGCCAACGGTACTGGGCCAGGTCCATGCCCGGCTTGATCGCCAGCGGTGCGTGCTTCTCGAACAGCCAGCCGATCGCCTTCTTCGGCACGCCCGGGGCCGCCCACGGCGAGGTGTAGCCGAACGACAGCTGGCCGGCATTGGCGAAGCTGGTTTCCAGCGCCGGTCCGGGTTGGCGGTCGATGACCGTGACTTCAAACCCGGCCTGTCGCAGATACCAGGCACTGGTGGTGCCGATCACGCCGCTGCCGAGAACTAGGACTCGCATGGGACTTCTCCAACCCGATCATTCCCTGCACTGGAGCGTGCCGGGACCACAATTGGGGAAGTATAGACAGCCATTCCCAGTTGATTTGCCTGTTTTGAAATCAACCGGCAGGATGTTCCCCTGCAATTCATTCCCCAAGGTTGACGGCCATGGCCACCCGTATCCGCGAACTGGACAAGATCGACCGCAAGATCCTGCGCATCCTGCAGGCCGAGGGCCGTATCTCCTTTACTGAGCTGGGCGAGCGGGTCGGCCTGTCGACCACGCCGTGCACCGAGCGCGTGCGTCGATTGGAGCGCGAAGGGGTTATCACCGGTTACCACGCCCACCTCGACCCGGCTGCGGTGAAGGCCAGCCTGCTGGTGTTCGTCGAGATCAGCCTGGCCTACAAGTCCGGCGACATCTTCGAGGAGTTCCGGCGCGCGGCGCTGAAGTTGCCCAACGTACTGGAGTGCCACCTGGTGTCGGGCGACTTCGATTACCTGCTGAAGGCGCGGATCAGTGAAATGGCCTCCTACCGCAAGCTGCTCGGCAGCACCTTGCTGACGCTGCCGCATGTACGTGAGTCGAAGAGCTACATCGTGATGGAAGAGGTGAAGGAAACGCTGAGCCTGCCGATTCCGGATTGAGGCGTTCGCAGGATGGGGTCAGAGCCCGCTGCGCGGGATCCGACCCCTGGGTCCGTCAGCGCTGCTGCGGATGCTTCTGCGAGCGCTGTTCCTGCTGCTTGCCGCCCTTGTGCTGCTGCGGCTCCATCTGCTGTTGTTGTTGCTGCTGCTGTTGCTGCGAATTACGGCCCTGCGGTTCCTTGCCGGGATGACGGTTCTGCTGGTTTTTCATGATCGCGATCCAGTGGACGAAGGACATGCGGCGGCGGAATGCCGACGCAGGGCCACGGTGGTCCCGGAACGGTTAATCGCAGGCGAAAAAGCAGTGATCTCCAGGAGGCTGTTTTCGTGCGTTCAGTCCGCACAGCGTGCGGTCGCTGCACACCCGGGTTGGCACCAGTGGTCAGCGCTTGATCTGCTGGCCGTCACCGGCCGGCACGCTGTCGTAATAACGGCCGGTACGCGAGTCGAATACGCGGTTCGGGCCGGCCGGGCGCACGCCCGGCACGATGCGGCCATTGCGGTCATAGACCTTGTCGGCCGGCTTCGGTACCGGCGCCGGCGCGATCCGGGCGGGGCCGGTGGACTTGATCGGCTGCGCCGGCTGCGGCGAGGGCAGCACCTGCGGCTGCGGGCGGGCAGCCTGTGGTGGCGGTACCACCGGTTGCGGTGCCACGGTGGTGGCACTGCGGGTGGCGGTCGGGTCGGCGGTGGGCACCTGCGCCAACGCCAGCGTGGGCAACAGGGCCATCAACAACAGGGACAGGGTCGGTTTCATGTCACGCTCCGGCGTGGTTCGCATTCACCTTGCGCCTGCACCTGTGTGCCGGCCATGAACGGCCATCACACTTGCAAGCGCGCGCCGGCACCCCCACGTTTTCCGGCATCCCCAGGCCATCGACCCCACGGAGCGCCGCCATGACCGCCTTCGACCTGACGCCCCCCACTGCCACCCAGACCGAGGCGCTGGTTGCCGGTCTCAGCAGCGAGGAACGCCGCGTGCTGCTGCAGCACGGCACCGAGGCGCCGTTCTGCGGCGTATTCCTCGACAACAAGCGCGAGGGCGTCTACTGCTGCCGTCTGTGCGCACTGCCGCTGTTCCGCTCCAGCACCAAGTTCGATTCCGGCACCGGCTGGCCCAGCTTCTTCGCCCCCTTCGACCCGGCGCACGTGCGCGAGATCCGCGATACCAGCCACGGCATGGTCCGCACCGAGATCACCTGCGCGCGCTGCGGCAGCCACCTGGGCCACGTGTTCCCGGACGGTCCGCCGCCCACCTACGAGCGCCACTGCCTGAACTCCGTCTCACTTTCGTTCACCGGCAATGGCGAGCCCTGGCCCGACCCGTTGCAGCGTGGCGGCGCCGAAAGCGGCGTAGCGGGCTGAGACACCCCGCTGACCGATTTCACAGAATTCCCTCTTCAGAAAATCGGGCGACGGGCCGACAAGGAGATATCCCCTCTCCTTGCGTCGCCCCATGCTCATCATCGTTGGATTCCTGGTCGTCATCATCAGCGTGATCGGGGGCTATCTCGGTGCCCACGGCCGCCTGGGTGCCCTCTGGCAGCCCTACGAGCTGGTCATCATCGGCGGCGCCGCGCTCGGCGCCTTCCTGGTCGGTACCCCGGCCAAGACGGTCAAGCAGACCCTGCAGGCCATGGTCGGCGTGTTCAAGGGCCCGCGCTACAAGCAGCAGGACTACATCGACGTCCTCAGCCTGCTCTATGAACTGCTCAACAAGGCCCGCCGCGAAGGCTTCATGGCACTGGAAGACCACGTCGAGCGCCCGGCCGAGAGCGCGCTGTTCGGCAACTACCCCAAGGTGCAGGCCGACCACCACCTGATCGACTTCATCACCGACTGCCTGCGCCTGATGATCGGCAGCAACATCGAGCCACATGAGCTGGAGCCGCTGCTGGAACTGGAGCTGGAAAAGCACCATGCCGAGGCCATGGCACCGTCGCAGGTGCTGACCAAGGTCGCCGACGGACTGCCCGGTTTCGGCATCGTCGCCGCAGTGCTGGGCATCGTCATCACCATGGGCTCGATCGGCGGCGACATCGTCGAGGTCGGTGGCCACGTGGCCGGCGCGCTGGTCGGTACTTTCCTCGGCATTCTGCTGGGCTACGGCTTCGTCGGCCCGATGGCGGCCGCGATGGAGGCCCGCGCCGAGCAGGACAGCCGCATCTACGAATCGGTGAAGACCGCCCTGCTGGCCTGCCTGCGCGGCTACAACCCGAAGATCGCGCTGGAATTCGCCCGCAAGACGCTGCCGTCGAACGTGCGTCCGGCCTTCTCCGATTTCGAGCAGCATCTGAAGACGGTCAAGTAAGCCATGGCCGAGACCAAGCCCACCGTCATCGTCCGTCGGGTCAAGAAGGCCGGGCACGCCGCCCATCACGGTGGTTCGTGGAAGGTGGCCTATGCCGACTTCGTGACCGCGATGATGGCCTTCTTCCTGGTGCTGTGGCTGATGGCCACCACCAACAAGAACGACCGGGCGGCCATTTCCGAGTACTTCCGCAACCCCAGCCCGCTGAGCGGGCAGAACGCCACACCGGCGCCCGGCATGGCCGGCCCGGGCGGCGCCAGCACCTCGATGATCAAACTCGGCGGTGCCACCGACATCTCGCGGGGCAGCAGCAACGATCCCTTCCAGAACCAGAAGGAAGCGGTGCCGCAGCCGGTGGACCAGCAGCAGCGCGACAAGCAGCAGCTGGAAGCACTGATGAAGGAACTGCAGGAGGCGATCAGCAAGAGCCAGGCACTGGAGCCCTTCAAGGACCAGCTGCTGCTGGACCTGACCCCGGAAGGCCTGCGCATCCAGATCGTGGACAAGCAGAACCGGCCGATGTTCGACCTCGGCAGCGCCACGCTGAAGCCGTATACGCAGCAGATCCTGCACGAGCTGGCCAACTACCTGAACCACGTGCCGAACCGGATCAGCCTGACCGGCCATACCGACATCACCGCCTATTCCGCCGCACGCGGCTACGGCAACTGGGAACTGAGCGCCGACCGTGCCAATGCCGCACGGCGCGCACTGGTGGACGGCGGGCTGGAGGACAGCAAGATCACCCGCGTGGTCGGCCTGTCTTCGTCGGTGCTGTTCGACAAGGCCGACCCGCAGAACCCGATCAACCGCCGCATCAGCATCGTGGTGATGACCCAGGCTGCCGAGGCCGCTGCACTGGCCGGTGCCGGCCCGCAGGTGGGACTGTCGGCGCCGGCCGCCGATCCGGACGTGCAGGCCGCACAGGGGCCGGCAAAGTAAACGGTGGGTACGACCTTGGTCCGCACCTGCCAAGGGCATCACCCGGCACACCCGCTACAATGGCGGTCTTTCCGTTTTCAGGTGACCCACCCCATGTCCCAGTCCTCCAAGGCCAAGCGCGACAAGCGCAAGAAGCAGCAGGCCAAGCGCCCGTTCCTCCGCCTGAACGCCCAGCAGCAGGTGCAGAACCATGCCGTGCTGACCAACGAAGACGGCCAGGTGGTCGCGGCCATCGGCCTGCAGGGCCGTGAGTGGCTGCTGGCCATCGGCGGCCAGACCATGGGCAACGCCGAGAACCCGGTGCCGATGCTGGCCATGCTCAAGCACCTGGCCAACGTGCAGGAGAAGGAAGGCCGCAAGGTCAACCTGGAGTACTCCGAACTGCTGCAGAAGCTGCTGGACACCCTGGCGGCCGAATCCGAGCAGACCGCTGACGAATACCTGGACAAGCTGGTTGCCGAGTTCGAAGGCGTCGACGCTGCTGAAGGCGAAGAAGGCGAAGCCGTCCAAGGCGACGCGGCCGAAGAAGCCGCTGCCGAGGCCGCCCCGGCCGCTGACAGCGACAGCAAGCCGCAGGCCTGAACCGGCCGCGGCGGTGACGGTCTACGTCGATGACGCGGTGCATCCCTGGCGCGGACAGCGCTGGGCGCACCTGATGGCCGACACCCTGGCCGAGCTGCACGCGATGGCGGCGCAGCTCGGCATTCCCCCGCGGGCCTTCCAGAACAAGGCCAGCGGTGCTCACTACGACGTCACTGCCGAGCTGCGCGCACAGGCAATAGCGCTCGGTGCGCGGGCGATTTCCCGGCACACCGACCGTGACCTGGTCAAAGCGGTGATTGCCAACGCCAGGGCGCAGTACCGGCCGTAGGCCACGTCGCGGGTTCGCCGGACACCAACCGGCACCGACAGGGTAGAGTCGACTGTTAGTCGACTGCTCTCCAATCCGGCCGCGAGAACCCCGCGCTGCGCGCGATAGTCGACTAACAGTCGACTCTACCCCGTCGGGTCGTCCCCAGCGGATCACCCCGTCAGGCCGCACCCAGCAGATCGTCCCCGCCGGGTCGTGCCCGGCGGATCGGCCCATCGCTCAGAACGGGTCGCTGCCCAGCCGGATTTCGACGTTCAGCAGCGAGCACAGCGCCAGCATCGCGTCATCGTCGCGGGTCAGCGCCATCACGCCGGTGAAACCGTCGCTGCCGGCATCCACGCTCCACAGCGTGTAGTTGTGCTCGCGCAGGCGGTCGAAGGCGGTGGACATCAGCTGCACGCCGTCCAGGCCTTCGGCGAAGTCCTCGTCATCCAGGTCGCCGCCCCAGTCCAGCTGCAGGTTGAAGCGCGCCGACAGCTCGTTCACCGCCGACTGCAGCGATTCCAGGTCATCACGTTCCACCTCGAAACCGGACTGCCAGGCGATGGCCGTGAACAGGGCCGGCAGCCAGTCGCTGTCAGCCTCCAGCGGCTGCCCGTCCTCGGCCAGGTGCTCGCGCCAGCGGTTGAACTGCTGCAGGGCCAGCTCTTCGTCGCCCGGGTTGATCAGCACCAGCAGGTTCCAGACCCGCGCCTCGAAGCCCTCCTCGTCGAAGTCGTGGATGTCTTCCTCGAAGTCGAAATAGTCGCTGTTGTCAGGCATGGCGGAACGTCCTCTGGGGCAGGCGGGCATTCTACGGTTTATCCTGTGCCGCTGAAGCCGGCCTTGGTGGCCGTCACTGTGAATGAAGCGATGAGCGATACCCCTCCCGACCATCTGGCGATCAACCCGGCCAGCCCCTTCCATGATGCGCAGGCGCTGGAGCGCGGCGTCGGCGTGCGTTTCAACGACGTCGAGCGCGACAACGTCGAGGAATACTCGGTCAGCGAAGGCTGGATCCGCGTGCAGGCCGGCAAGGCCCGCGACCGTCGCGGCAACCCGATGACCATCAAGGTCAAGGGCAAGGTCGAGGCGTATTTCCTGGAAACGAAGCCGGAGTAACCGGCTTCTGTAGAGTCGAGCCATGCTCGACTGCTTTCCGTTCCGGGTCCATGATGCCTGGGGCAGGAGCAGTCGAGCATGGCTCGACGCTACACCCGCCGTCATTCGCGCTTGCGCGATTCCAGCAGGTCCAGGTTGCGGATCAGGCGCCGCGAGATCTCATCGGAGATCACCCCGCGCCGGGTCAGCCGGAACAGTTCCTCGCGCTCGGCATTCAGGCCGGCGCTGCGCAGCTGGCGGTACCCCATTTCCATGCGCCGTACCTTCTCCGGGTCCACGTCGGGCCCATCACTGTCGCGCTCCAGGTGGCGCTGGTACAGCAGGCTCACCCGCGAGGCGGCGTCGTTGTAGAGCTGCACGTTCTCGGTGTTCTGGTTCATCACCATCTGCTGGCGCATACGCTCGACCCCGGCCAGTGCGGCCTTTGATGACAGCCGGCGCGCCAGATCCTCTTCCTTGCGTTCACCCGAGTCGGACGGCAGCTGCAGGCCCTTCAACAGCCGCGGCAGCGCGATGCTGGCGCCCAGCAGCGAGAACAGGATGACCGACGCGGCCAGGAAGATCACCAGGTCACGCGCCGGGAACGCACTGCCATCGGGCAGGAACAGCGGCAGGGTCAACACACCAGCCAGGGTGATCGCACCGCGCACGCCGGCCACCGAGGTCGCCACCACGATGCGCCAGTTGGGTGCCTCGCCCCGCTCCAGGCCGCGACGGCGCGCGCGCAGCAGGTTCCAGCGCAGCGACAACCACACCCAGAGCAGGCGCAGTACGACCAGTGCCAGATTGATCACCACCACATACACCAGCAGCCACCACGCACTCTGGTGGCCGCTCTCGTTCATGGTGGTGGTGGCGCGTTCGACGATGCCCGGCAGCTGCTCGCCCAGCAGCACGAACATGATGCCGTTGAAGCTGAACTGCAGCATGTTCCAGACCCCGGCGCGCTGCACGCGCATGCTGCCGGAGACGCGGCCGGTCAGCTCGACATAGCTCATCGCGATACCGGCGGCGACCGCAGCCAGAATGCCCGAGGCATGGATCTCTTCGGCCAGAAGGTAGGCCGCGAACGGAATGAGCAGGTTGACCAGCATCGCCGCGCCCGGCTCTTCGCCGAAGCGGCGCCACAGCCAGCGCTGGAACGTGGACACACCCAGCGTCACCGCCACGCCTACCGCCAATCCCGCCACCGCCACCCACACGAAGGTCAGCGAGGCCGTGGCCAGCGAGAAGGTGCCTGTCATCACCGCCGCCACTGCGAAGCGGAAGCAGACCAGGCCGGACGCATCGTTCAGCAGCGACTCGCCCTCGAGGATGTGCATCAGGCGCTTGGGAATCGGCGCCTTGGACGCGATCGCACCCACTGCCACCGGATCGGTCGGTGACACGATCGCGGCCAGCGCGAAGCACACCGCCAGCGGCATCACCGGAATCAGCCAGTGGATCAGGAAGCCGGCGCCGATGACGGTGAACACCACCAGGCCGAAGGCCAGCTCGAGGATCGCGCCCTTGTCGCGGAACAGGCCCTGCTTGGGAATGCGCCAGCCATCCAGGAACAGCAGCGGCGGCAGGAACAGCAGGAAGAACACCTCCGGCTCCAGCGCGTGGCCGCGGTTGAACACCCCGGCGATGACCGCGCCCAGGCCGATCTGCACCAGCGGCAGCGGCAACGAAAACGGCAGGACGCGAACCAGGTAGCCGCTGGCGACAACGGCCACCAGCATCGCCAGGACGACTTCAATGGTATGCATGCTTCTTCCAGGAAGCGGCGCGCGGGGAGGCTTGAAGGCCAGCGCCGGAAACCCGGAAAAAACTACCACATGCGGCCACGACCGCGACGGCCGGGGCCGTCGCGCGTCAGCCCCGGCTCATGCCCCGTCGAAGCGGTACAGGTCCATTGCCAGGAAGCCAGCGTCGATGCCGGCATCGATGCGACGCGCACCGAAGCCGCCCTCGCCCGCCGCGCCCATCGCGAAGAACAGCGGCAGCAGGTGCTCGTCGGTCGGGTGCGCACGTTCGGCGAATGGCGCCTGCCGGCGGTAATCCAGCAGCGCCTGGCGGTCATCAGCGGCCAGGCGCTGCTCCACCCATTCGATGAAGGGCCGGACGTACGGCGCTTCCTTGCCGTCCTGGTAGTCGCCCCAGTCGTGCAGGTTGTGGGTGATGCTGCCGGAGCCGACCAGCAGCACGCCCTGTTCGCGCAGCGGCGCCAGCGCGCGGCCCAGCGCGAACTGATGCTCGGGGCCGAGCAGCGGCTGGATCGACACCGGCACCACCGGGATGTCGGCCTGCGGGCGCAACAGCCGCAGCGGCACCCACGCACCGTGGTCCAGGCCACGCTGCGGGTCGAGCGCCACCGGCAGGCCGGCGGCAGCGATGCGGCCGGCCACCTCTTCGGCCAGCGCCGGGTCACCCGGCGCCGGGTACTGCAGTTCGAACAGCGCGCGCGGGAAGCCGCCGAAATCGTGGATGGTTGGCGGCTGCGGATGCGCCCCGACCAGCGGCTGCCGGCCCAGCCAGTGCGCCGAGGCCATCACGATGGCGCGCGGCGTGGGCAGGTCGCGCGCCAGCTCGGCCAGGCGCACGCCGACCTGGCCCGGATGCAGGGCAGTCATCGGCGAACCATGGGAGATGTACAGCGAAGGCAGGCGGGACATGGAATTCTCCAGTTGCAGGATCAGGCGGCGATCAGCGCGAACGCAGGGTCCACTTGCCGTCGCCAACCAGGAACAGCACCACCAGCGCCAGCGCCCAGAACGCCGGGTATTCCCAGCCGCCGCCAGCATTGGCGAAACCGAAGCCGTTGGCGCCGTGCACGGTGACGATGGTGCCCAGCAGCAGCGGCACGCCGACCAGGCCCACCCAGCGCGCGTAGACGCCCAGCAGCAGCGCGGCAGTGATCACCAGCTCGACGCCGATGGTGACGTAGCCAAGCACGCCGGGCAGCCCCAGCGACTCGAAGAACGCCGCCGTACCGGCCGGGGTGAACACCAGCAGCTTGGTCAGCGCATGGACCAGGAACAGCACGCCCAGGGCCAGGCGCAGCAGGGTGGCGCCATACGGCGCCAGCGGCGAAACAGGAGGGGTCGTGGCGTGCATCGGAAAGCACCTTGAAGGGAATGGGCACAGGTTATTGCGCCTTCACGGGCCGATAAATACGATCGTTTGACCGTATTTATTTCAGAAGGCGCAACAATGGACACCCTCGAGGCGATGCGCGTGTTCGTGGCGGTGGTCGAGCGCAACGGCTTCAGTGCCGCCGCCCAGGCGCTGGACATGTCCACCGCCGGCGTCACCCGCCAGGTCGCCGCACTGGAAAAGCGCCTGTCGACCCGCCTGCTCCACCGCACCACGCGCCGGGTCAGCCCGACCAGTGCCGGCGCCGCCTACTACGCCCAGTGCGTGCGCCTGCTGGCCGAGTTCGACGCACTGGAGGCCAGCATCGGCGCGCAGGCGCTGGAACCCTCGGGCACGCTGCGCATCAACGCGCCGGTCAGCTGGGGCATCGCCCGCCTCGGCCCGTTGCTGGCCAGCTACCGCGAACGCTTCCCGCAGGTAGAACTGGACCTGGCCCTGTCCGACCGCCTGGTGGACATGGTCGAGGAAGGCTACGACGTGGCCATCCGCATCACCCGCGAGCCCAGCCCCACGCTGATCGCACGCCGCCTGGGCGAATCGCGGGTGAGCCTGTGCGCCGCGCCGTCCTACCTCGCCGCACACGGCACCCCGCAGACCCCGCAGGAACTGCAGGAACACGCGTGCCTGAGCTACAGCTACTGGGCCGCCGGCAACAACTGGCCGTTGCAGGGACCCGGCGGTGAAGTGAAGGTGGCAGTGAGCAGCCTGCTGCACGCCAACAACGGCGACGTGTTGCGCGAAGCCGCGATCGCCGGCATGGGCGTGATCCTGCAGCCGGACTTCCTGCTGGAAGACGCGCTGGCCGATGGTCGTCTGGTGCGCGTGCTGCCGGAGTGGGAGGCCTCGCCGATCGGCATCTTCGCGGTCTACACCAGCCGCAGCCACCTCGCGCCGAAGGTGCGCAGTTTCATCGACCATCTGGTGGAAGCCGGGGTGTAGCCGAGCCTGGCGCTACCAGTTAGGCCACCACCTCATCCAGCGCGTCGATGATCCGTTCCAGCGGTGCCGGCCGCCCCAGCAGGTAACCCTGCACCTGGTCGCAACCGTGCGCAGCCAGCCAGTCCAGCTGCCCCGGCGTTTCCACGCCTTCGGCGATGATGGTCAGGCCCATGCTGTGGCCCAGCGACAACAGCGCGCGGCAGATCGAGGCATTGCGTGGATTGGTTTCCACATCGGCAACAAAACTGCGGTCGATCTTCAGGATGTCCAGCGGCAGGTGCTGCAGGTAGGACATGCTGGAATAGCCGGTGCCGAAGTCATCCAGCGACACACTGATGCCCTGCTCGTGCAGGCGCTGCATGGTCTGCATCGCCTGCGCCGGCTTGCGCATCAGGCTGCTCTCGGTCAGCTCCACGTGCAGTGCCCCGCGGGCCAGGCCGAACTCCTGCTGGGCGCGGGTGAACTCGGCCACCAGGTCGCTGTTGAAGAACTGCACGGCAGACACATTGACCGCGATCGGCAGCTCGCCCCAGCCGGCCTCGACCAGCCGCCGCTGCGCCTTGGCCGCCGCGCGGATCACCCAGCGGCCCAGCGCCAGGATCAAACCGGTCTCCTCGCACAGCTGGATGAACTCGTTGGGCGGAATGAAGCTGCCATCGGCCTGTGGCCAGCGCAGCAGCGCCTCCAATGCCGCCGGGCTGCCATCGCTGGCGTGCCGGATCGGCTGGAAGTACAGCTGGAACTCGTTGTCGATAGCGGCGTGGATGCGCCCGGCCAGACGCAGGCGATCGGCCAGGCGCGTGGTCACCGCCGCGTCGAACCAGACCACCACGTTGCCCTCGGCGCGCGCGGCGTGTGCGGCCTGCGCAGCCATGCCGATCACCTGCTCGGCCGAGTGGCCATCACCCGGCACATGCACGGCCAGACCGATGCGCGGCTCGAACTGGTGCAGCGAATCCTTGCCCCGCATCGGTGCCGACACGATCTGCAGCAGATCGTCCAGCACGCGCTGGGTATCGTGCTCGTCCCCGATGGCGAACACGAAGTCCTCCGCCGGCTGGAACGCCAGCGTGCCACATCGCGCGCCCAGGCCACCGAGCCGGGTCGCCATCGACTGCAGCACCGCATCGCCAATCTCGCGGCCCAGCGTATCGGCCACCAGCTGCAGGCCGCGCAGCTGCACGAAGGCGATGGTGTAGCCCGCTTCCTGCTCGTCCAGCTGCTCGGTCAACGCGCGCACGTTGAGCAGGCCGGTGGCCGGGTTGTGCCGCGCCTGGTAGGCCAGGTCACGTTCGTAGGCCAGCCGCTCGCTGACATCCTCGGCCAGCACCAGGCACGCAGGCTGACCATCGAAATCGAGCCGCGACAGATGGGCGCGCACTTCGAACACGCTGCCGTCCTTGCGCCGGTGCAGGCGCACGGTGGCGTCCTGCAGTTCGCCGACACGGGCCTTGGCGATCGCACCCTTCACCTCGTCCCAGCCCTCGCGCGGGCGGATGTCGAGGATGCTCATCGCCAGGAACTCTTCGCGGCTGAAGCCATACTGGCGCACGGCCGCATCGTTGACCTCGATGAAGCGCAGCGTGTCCGGATCGAACACCCAGAACGGCGCAGGATTGCGGTCGAACAGCAGGCGGAAACGGCGCTCCACTTCGCTCATCTGCTCGCGGGCCTGGTAACGCTCGGTCAGATCGCTCAGCGCACCGATCATGCGCCGCTCGCTGTCGGCGACTTCCACCCGCTGCCCACGCGCGCCGACCCAGCGCACCTGGCCACCGGGCAGCACCAGGCGGAACACCTCGTCGAGTACCGCACCGCCGGCGAACGCCTGGTCGAAGGCCTGCTGCAGCCGTGCGGCATCATCGCGGTGCACGCGCGCGAAGAAATCCGCTACGGGCAGCGCATCGGTCTGCACGCCGAAAATCTCGCGGGCCAGTGGCGACCAGCGCAGCAGCGCGGCGTCCTCGTCCACATACCAGGTGCAGATGCGGCCCACCTGGTGGGCCAGGCGCAGCTCGGCGTGGCCCGCCTTCAGTTCCTCGGCCATCGACTGCTGGCGGCGGGTACTGCGGCGCACGGCATACAGCAGCACCAGCAGCACCACGATGTAGGCCAGCACGATCGCCACCGACGCCTGCAGGTACGGCCACCAGGGTGCCAGCACGTCCTCGTCGGCCAACCCGACCTGCACCGCCAGCGGACTGCGCTCCAGCGTGCTGATGGTGATGATGCGCGGCACCCCGTCCACTGCGCCCGGCAGGCTGCCCAGCTCGACCACCGCCCGCTTGCCGAGCAGGTCGCGGCGCGGCAGATCGTAGCGGCGGCCGACCGTGCCATGTGGGTCGGGCACGCGGGCCAGCATGTAGCCTTCCGCGTCGCTGATCGAGACCAGTCCGTTGGGGCCCACATCGAGGCCACCGATGATGCGCTGCAGCTCACCGCAGCGCAGCCGTGCCAGCAGCCAGCGGTCGCCCGTCATCGGCAGCGCCAGCGGCACCACCCAGCCATCGTTGCTGGCGCGCTGGGGTGGGCCGATGTACAGCGCGCTGCCGTGGCCACGGCGTTGCGGGTCGGTCCACAATGGCAGGTTGAGATCGCCCTTGCCGGTGGTGATCGAGCGTCCATGGCGATCAAGCACGACAATGCTGTGCAGTTCGGCATGGCGGCGCAGCACGCCGTCGATCGAGGCATCCAGCAGTGCCGGGGCCTGTGCGGGCACGCTGCGGAACAGTTCGGCGGCGTCGGCTGCGATGCCGGACATCGCCCGCTCAAGGTTGCGCAGCTCAAGCGCCAGCAGGCGCTCGCTGCCCACTGCCAGCGCGCGGCTCTGGCGCTGCGCGGCCTCCAGCCGGCGCTGGTGGTCGTTGATCAGCATGATGGCCAGGCCAGCCACCAGCAACACGCCCAGCAGCACTCCGCCCCAGGTAATGGCGCGCAGTGGCCGGGCCAACGCCCGTTTCAGCGCGGGCATCGGTTGATCTTCCTTGTGCTGTCGGCTGGCTTCATGCGCGAACGAATCCTCCACGTCCCCGACCTCAACGGCCGGCGGACGCCATTCTTGACGCCTGACCCGCCCCGCCATGGCTACCTCCCCGTGTCCGCGCAGGGCTCCTGTGGCCAGCATGCACCACGCCGGTGACGGCGTGAAGATCGTTTCCGCGCGTTCAGCCAGATCCTGCACAGGACCGGCGGCCCCCTGGGACGGCGGGCCGGGCCGGGGCGGATTAGACTTGGCGTTTTCCGCTGCAAGAGAAGTCCATGTCCAAGCTGCGCCGTCCCACCCTGGCACTGGCCATCGTTGCCAGCCTGTCCCTGGCCGCCTGCGACCGTCCGGCCGAACCGACGGCCGGCAACGCCGCGCCGGCCGATGCCGCGCCCGCTGCGGCCAAGCCGATGCTGGGCAGCTTCGGCTTTGATGCCAGCGGCATGGACCGCAGCATTGCCGCCGGCGACGACTTCTTCGGTTTCGCCAACGGCACCTGGGTCAAGAACACCGAGATCCCGGCCGACCGCTCGCGCTTCGGCAGCTTCAACGTCATCGCCGAGAAGACCCTGGCCGACACCCGCGCCATTCTCGAAGGCGCCGCCGGCAACACCCAGGCCAGCGGTGACGACAAGCTGATCGGCGACTACTACGCGGCTTACATGGACGAGGCCGGCATCGAGCAGCACGGCATCGCACCGGTGCAGCCGCAGCTGAAGGCCATCGAGGCCATCACCGACAAGGCCGGCCTGGCCCGCACCCTCGGCGGCGAAATGCGTGCCGACGTCGACCTGCTCAACGCCACCAATTTCTACACCGACCGCCTGTTCGGCCTGTGGGTGTCGGTGGACATGCTGCAGCCGGACCGCACCGCGCCCTACCTGGTGCAGGGTGGCCTGGGCATGCCGGACCGTGATTTCTACCTGGGCGGCGGCCGCATGGCCGAGCTGCGCAAGCAGTACCAGGCCTATATCGCGCAGATGCTGCAGCTGGCCGGCGTTGCCGACCCGGCCGGCAAGGCACAGCGCATCCTCGCGCTGGAGACCAAGATCGCGCGGGCGCATGCCACCCAGGAAGAAACCAACGACGTGACCAAGGGTGCCAACCCCTGGACCCAGGCCGACTTCAATGCCAAGGCGCCGGGCATGGACTGGAACGCCTTCCTCGATGCAGCCGCGCTGGGCAACCAGCAGGACTTCATCGTGTGGCAGCCCAAGGCCGTGGCCGGCCTGTCCAGGCTGGTCGCCACCGAGCCGCTGGACGCCTGGAAGGACTACCTGGCCTTCCACGCGCTGGACCGCGCTGCCGCCTACCTGCCGAAGAAGTTCGCCGATGCCCGCTTCGCCTTCCATGGCACCGCGCTGAGCGGCACGCCGCAGCAGAGCGACCGCTGGAAGCGCGCCGTGGATGACGCCAACCATGCGGTCGGCGAAGCCATCGGCAAGCGCTATGTCGAGAAGCACTTCGACGCCAAGACGAAGGAGCGCGCGGACGAGATGGCGAAGAACATCATCGCCGCCTTCGCCAAGCGCATCGATGCGCTGTCGTGGATGTCGCCGCAGACCAAGGCGCATGCCAAGGCCAAGGTGGCCGGCCTGACCGTGGGCATGGGTTATCCGGAGAAGTGGCGCGACTACACCGGCCTGGAGATCCGCCGCGATGACGCACTGGGCAACGCGCAGCGCGCCGAGCTGTTCGAATACCAGCGCAACATCGCCAAGCTGGGCAAACCGGTCGACCACAGCGAGTGGGCGATGCTGCCGCAGACCATCAATGCGATGAACGTGCCGCTGGAAAACCGCCTGGTGTTCCCGGCCGCGATCCTGCAGCCGCCGTTCTTCGATGGCGCCGCCGACGATGCGGTGAACTACGGTGCGATCGGCGCGGTGATCGGCCACGAGATCAGCCACGGCTTCGACAACGCCGGCGCGCTGTTCGACGAGACCGGCAAGCTGCACAACTGGTGGACCGCCGAGGACCTGAAGCAGTTCAACGCGGCCGGTGATGCGCTGGCTGCACAGTTCAGCAGCTACGAACCGTTCCCGGGCGTGCATGTGAACGGCAAGCTGACCCTGGGCGAGAACATCGCCGACGTGGCCGGCCTTGGCACCGCCTACGACGCCTACCAGCTGTCGCTGCAAGGCAAGCCGGGCCAGACCCTGGAAGGCTTCACGCCGGACCAGCGCTTCTTCCTCGGCTTCGCCCAGGCGTGGCGCAGCAAGAGCCGCGAGCAGGCGCTGCGCAACTCGCTGCTGACCGATGTGCATGCGCCGGGCCAGTTCCGCGCACTGACCGTACGCAACATCGACGCCTGGTACCCGGCGTTCGAAGTGAAGGAAGGCCAGAAGCTGTACCTGGCCCCGGACAAGCGGGTCAAGGTGTGGTGATGTAACCGGAACGGGCGCCGCAAGGCGCCCGTTTCATTTCCCGGTAGCTGCCAACCTTGGTTGGCGAATGCCCCGCTCGGGTGGATGCCGACCGTGGTCGGCCTATCTACAGGTCTACAAGCCTACAAACCATTCACGCATGGCGTGGATCTACCGGCGGGTGGTGGCAATCACCAGCGTGGCGACCATGGCAAGCCCGGCCGCGGCCCACAGATTCGCATGCAGGCCCACGCCATCCAGCAGTCGTCCCCCGCTCCACGCGCCCATTGCGATGCCGATGTTGAACACACCCACATACAACGCGGTGGCGACCTCCACGGCCTGGGGCACCGCTCTCATCATCCAGCTCATCAGGCCCACCGACACACCGCCATAGGCAAGGCCCCACAGCAGCAGCACCGCGATGCCAGCGGACGGTGTGCTTCCCACCCACAGGAACAGCAGAGGCGTCAGCAGCAGGCCAGACGCGATCGCCAGCAACGTACCGCGCGGATGGCGCGCAGCCAGCGGCCCCGCGATGAAGTTGCCCGCAATGCCAGCCAAACCATAGGCGAACAACAACGCGCCGATCCACGACGCATCCATGCTCGATACAGACGTCAGCAGCGGCCTCACGTAGGTAAAGGCAACGAAGTGCCCGGCTACCAGCAGCAGGGTCAGCCACAGCCCGCGTTGCAGGCCACGGTGGCCAAGCTGCTGCACGAACTGCTGCGGCCGCACGGATGTGCAGACTGGCAACGCAGGCACCACCCGCAGATGCAGCAGCATCACCGCCGCACTGAACAACGCCATCGCCACGAACGCGCTGCGCCAGCCCAATGCATCTCCGATCAGCGCGCCCAGCGGAACGCCCAGCACCGATGCCGCGGCCACGCCTCCGAAGATGATCGAGGTGGCCAGGCCGATGCGCTGCGCAGGTACCAGGCGCGCTGCGAGCCCACCGGCGATGGCCCAGATGCCGCCCATGCAGAACCCCACCAGCACCCGCGCGGCCAGCAGCCAGCCGATGCCCGGTGCCAGCGCCGAGGCAACGTTGGCGACCAGCAGCAGCCCCAGCAACGCACACAGGATGCGACGACGATCGATGCCACCGGCCGCGATCACCACCAGCGGTGCGAGCAGTGCCGCCAGCAGTGCCGGCAGCGAGATCATCAGGCCGGCGGTCCCGGTGGACGCACCGAGATCTTCGGCGATCGGGGTCAGCAGGCCCACCGGCAGCATTTCGGTGGTGACCACCGAGAACGTGGCGAGGCCGATGGCGGAAACCGCCCACCACGGATGACGAGGCACGGGCGCGGCATGCGCAGGCGATGAAGCGCTCACGGGACGATGCCTTCAGGGGATGTGGACGCCGCAGACGGGCGCAGCGCACGTTGCGCGAGCACGGCGGACAGCACCACACCACCGCCTGCCACCAGCGCAACGACAAAGCCGCTGCGCACGCCCCCCGCATCGACGCTCTGCCCGGACAGCGCCGCGCCCAGCGCCACGCCGATGTTCAAACCGGCCAGCAACCAGGTCATGCCCTCGGTCAGGCGCGATTCGGGTACGTGCTGTTCGACCAGCGACATCGCCACGATCATCGTCGGCGCGAAGAACGCTCCGGCCAGCAGCACGGCAATGGCCAGCGCCGGCAGGTCGCCGACCCACAGCAGCGGCAACGTGGTCAGTGCGGTGGCCGCTGCTCCGATCAGCAACAGGCGCTGCAACGGTGCCTGCAGCTTCAGCGCACCGAACAGCAGGCCCGCTGCGCCGCTGCCCAGCGCATAGGCCGACAGCACCGCGCTGGCGGCTAGCGGCTGCCCCCGCTGTTCGGCGAAGGCCACGCTGGTGACGTCGACGGTGCCGACAATCACGCCCATCGCCAGCATCAGCAGCGCCAGCAGGCGGATCTCCGGTTGCCGCAGCAGCGAGCGCGAGGATGTTGCACCTTCGTAGTGCTGCAGCGCCGGCTCGGTACCCCGCTGCAGTACCAGTGCAGCGACGCCGACCACCAGCAGCAGGGCGGCCGCCAGCACCCCAGCCTGTGGCCATACCGCCACCGACAATCCGACTGACAACGGTGGCCCGACGATGAAGGTCACCTCGTCGAACACGGTCTCCAGCGAGTACGCGGTCTGCAGCTGCGGGCGTCCGCGATGGATCGCGGTCCAGCGCGCGCGCACCATCGCCGACACGCTGGGCATGCAACCGGCCAGCATCGCCGCAATGAACAGCGTCCAGTCCGGCGCGGCCAGCAGCGTGCACGCGAGCAGCAACAGCAGACCGGCCGCACTGACCGCCGTGGCCCACGGCAGCACCCGGCCCTGCCCGTGCCGGTCGACCCAGCGCGACACCTGCGGCGACAGCAACGCGTAGGTCAGCACGAAGGTGGCCGACACCGCACCGGCCAAGGCATAGCTGCCGCGCAGCTGGGACAGCAGGGTGATGATGCCGATACCGGTCATCGACAGCGGCAGGCGTGCCAGCAGCCCGGCCAGGGCGAGGCCGGCGGTGCCGGGGGCCGCGAACAGGTCGCGATAGGGGGTGGCCATCAGGTTCTCCAGGGCAGCGACTTGCCTGGCGCACGGGGCGCCACGACAATACATACAGAGCGTATGAATAAGAGGCTACATTCATACGCACCGTATGTAAATAATCATGCACTGCGTATGTAAGGAGCTCCGGATGGTTCGTCGCACCCGCGCCGAGATGGAAGAAACCCGCGCCACCCTGCTGACCACCGCCCGCCGGGTGTTCAGCGCGCATGGCTATGCCGCCACCTCGATGGACGATCTGACCGCCCAGGCCGGGCTGACCCGCGGCGCGCTTTACCACCACTTCGGCGACAAGAAGGGTCTGCTGGCGGCTGTCGTCGCCCAGCTCGATGCCGAGACCGACCAGCGCCTGCAGGCGATCAGTGATACCGCCGACGATGCCTGGGAGGGCTTCGTGCAGCGTTGTCGTGCCTATCTTGAGATGGCACTGGAGCCGGAGATCCAGCGCATCGTGCTGCGCGACGCGCGTGCGGTGCTGGGTGGCGCCTCACCGGAATCGCAGCGCCACTGCGTGCACTCGATGCAGTCCCTGATCGAACAGCTGGCTGCCCAGGGCGTGGTGGCGCCGGTGGATGCACAGGCGCTGGCGTCGCTGATCTACGGCAGCCTGGCCGAGGCCGCGTTCTGGATTGCAGAGGGCGAGGATGGCGGCGCGCGCCTGCGGCAGGCGACGGCGGCGCTGGAGATGCTGTTGCGTGGGTTGAAGTCGGCCGGGTGAAGCCCATCCACGCATGGCGTGGATCTACGGCGGCATCCGCTCTGGTGGAGGCCAACCTTGTTGGCGCTTCTGCGGCACCGCGCGCAACGCGTGCCAACCAAGGTTGGCACCTACCGGAGCAGTTCGGGCCACTCGCGCAGGGCTTCCACCGGCACACCCATCCGCGTGCAGGCGCGGCTGGCCAGGCCATCGGGCAGTGCGCGGCGGAACAGCGGCGCCATGCCCTGCATCAGCTTCGCCGACGCGGCCGCCTGCGCACGCTGGCGGGCATTGCGTTCCAGCATGCCCTCAGCCCAGTCCGGCAGCAGCGCCGCACCGGCGCCGAGGAACACTTCGCGCGACAGCCCCGGCACCGGTACCGGCAAGCGCACGCCGGACAACACCTCCAGCACTTCGCGCGAGCGTTCGTCCACGCGCAGCTCAGGCTGCCGCGCGCAGAAGTACGCCGCCACTTCCGCCTCACTGCGGGGCACATCCACCGCACCCAGTGCCTCGGCCACGCAGCGGTATTCGTCATAGTAACGATCGGCCATGTGCGCCGGCACCTCGCGTCCGTACCGACGGAAGCCCTGCAGGAAACCAAACGCTTCCGTCACGTGCACCCAGGTCAGCAGTTGCGGATCATCGGCGGCATAGGCCTCGCCCTGCGCGGTCTGGCCGCGGATCTGCGCATGGATGCGGCGTACCTTCGCCACCAGCGTCTCCACTTCGCCGGCAGGCGCATAGCTGGTGCCGGCAACAAAGGCGGTGGTGCGGCGCAGGCGTCCCACCAGGTCCTGGCGGAAGTTGGAATGGTCGTAGACTCCGGCCAGCGCGCGCGGGTGCAGGGTCTGCAGCATCAGCGCGCACAGGCCACCGGCCAGCATCGACGGGAATTCCGCATGCAGTCGCCAGGTCACGCTGTCAGGTCCGAACCAGCCCGGGTCGCCCAGCGGGTGGTCGTAATCGATGCCGCTCTGGCCACGCGGGAAGGCCTCCAGGACCCAGCGCCGGATCGGCGCGGTCACGGGGCGGGAGAGTCGCTGCAGCAAAGCCGGCATCACAGGTCCAGGAAAGGCGGAAGAACGGCCACGCCTTGCGCGGTCGGCCCCGATTCTGGTCGATCACGACGCCGACGGCGAGCCTCCGGGCTCAGCTACGGTTTCATGTGCGCCCGCAGCACGTTTCACCCTGCGACATCCTGTCGCAGGCTGCGGTCGTGATGCTGCAGTGCACCAACGTTCACCCATTCAGACAAGACCCTTACGCCGCTAGGCATTGCGCCCATTGCACGGCTCGCTGGAAGTGCTAGAACTGAACCCGCCACAACCGTCCAACGCTGATCGACGCACGTTCCACAAGGAGCCAGCCATGATTGCTTTGTTCAAGGGTTTGGGAATTCTGCTTCGCGACAACGAGCTCTACAGCAGCCCGTTCGACAAACAGGTTGCGCATTGGCGCAATCTCAGCGAGCAGCAGATCCGCGATGAAGTGGCGGTGCTGGCGCAGGCCAAGTGCCAATGGCTGATCGCCTCGATCGTCGGCTGGCAGGCAGCCTCGCTGCTGATTCTTGGCCTGATTGCCAACTACCTGTGGCGTGACGACTTCCATATCACGTTCACCCGCGTGGTAGTTGTGTTCGGCTCGTGGGTCTCGATTCTGTTCGTGATCTGGTTCATGGCCAACATGTTCGATCAGCAGGCCGGTTTCGAACGTTGGATGAAGGCGTTCAACAGCCGCGCCCGCATCAGCTCCAAGGCCGACAGCGTCGAGCACGTGGCCGAGGCGCTGGAGTTGGCCGAGCACTATCCGGAAGTGCTGGACTACAAGCAGGCGGTCACCGCCAGGCGCGAACTGCGCCATGAGGACATCCGCATCATGACCGAGATCGGGCGCATGAAGCAGCACTCAGAACTGGTCGGTCGCCTCAACCACGTCGGCGAGAACGAGCACCACCATGACCTGACACTGCAGCCTGCCTACTGACCCTTCAGGGAAGCGGGGGGACCCACAATGCCACCGTGGTCACTCACGGTGGCATTGTTCTATCGGTTCTTCGCTGACGCATTGGGCGAAGCCCTTCGGCAGGTCACTGAACTCCCGGGTGGTGCCGGCCGCCAACGCGAACGACCGTATCGGCGCTTTCGCACAGGCGGCGTCAGGACGACAGGCCGGATCCAGCACCAGGTAATGGCACTGACCGCTGCGGCTGGCCATGCACTCGAAACGCGCCACGCCATTCACTACCGTGCGCTTGCTGTACAGCGTGTCCACCCCATTGGCCGTGGTGCGGGTGATCGCGGTTTCTGTGGACTTCTGGCAACCGGAAATTGCCAATGCGGCGAGGCCTACGAGCAGGAAAAAACGCATGCAATGCTCCTGGTAGCGGAAGGTGCGGCGCGGCTACATGCCGCGGAACAGGCTCATGAATGGTTGGCTGACAACCAGCGTCTCGGCACGCCCCCGCAGCCGCAGCACGCCGCGGCCGGTGTCGTCGCGGCTGACCGCCGCCACCGCCTTCATGTTGACGATGGTCGAGCGATGGATCTGGCGGAAGTGCTGCGGATCGAGCACGTCCAGCAGTTCGCGCAACGGCGTGCGCAGCAGGCTCTCACCGGCCGCGGTCACCACGGTGGTGTACTTGTTGTCGGCGCGGAAATAGGCCACGTCCTCCAGCATGATCAACTGCGTCTCGCGGCCGTTGCTGGCGGTGATCCAGGCCAAGGGGGGGCGCTCGGCAGCGCCCTGCGATGGCCCCAGCCGCTGCAGCAGACGTTCGAGCACGGCATCGTCCTGGCGCGTTGATGGCAGCCGCGACAGGATGCGTTCGCGCGTGGCCAGCAGGCGCTCGTCGCTGACCGGCTTCAGCAGGTAATCCATCGCGCCCTGCTCGAACGCGTCGATGGCGTACTGGTCGTAGGCGGTGACGAACACCACCTGGGTACGCGGACTCAGCTCGGACAGCGAACGCGCCACCTCGATACCACTGATGCCGGGCATGCGGATATCGAGGAAGGCAATGTCCGGCTGTTTCTCGGCCAACTGTTCCAGCGCACTGGCGCCATCCTCGCACTCGGCCACCAGCCTCAAGTCCGGCCACAGCCGGCGCAGCTGTTCCACCAGTGAGTGCCGGAGCAGTTCTTCATCTTCAGCAATCAGCGCTTCAAGCGGCATGGCTGCGCTCCTTGTTCGACTGCGGCAGGGTCATGGTCGCGGCCACGCCGCTGGGGAAGTTGGCGACGATCGCCACACCGGCCTGCTCGCCGCAGGTCAGGCGCAGGCGCTCGCGCAGATTCTTCAGGCCGATGCCGGTGCCGCTGGTGCCCTGGCCGAAGCCGAGGCCATCGTCGGCCACGGTCACGGTCACATGGTCATCAAAGCCACGCGCCAGGATCCAGATCGTGCCACCGCCGGGCTTGGGTTCCAGGCCATGCTTGATCGCGTTTTCCACCAGCGTCTGCAGCGCCATCGCCGGCAGGTGCACGCCGTGCAGTTCGTTGGGCACCTGCACTTCCACTGCCAGCCGCGCGCCCATGCGGATACGCAGAATCTCCAGGTAGGCGCGGGTGCGCTCCAGCTCCACGCCCAGCGTGGACACCGATTCGTCCACCTGCGGCAACGAGCTGCGCAGGTACTGGATCAGGTGGCCGAGCATCTGTTCGGCACGCGCCGGGTCGGTGCGGGTCAGCACCTGCGCGTTGGCCAGCGTGTTGTACAGGAAGTGCGGTTCCACCTGCGCGTGCAGCAGATTCAAGCGCGCCACCGACAGCTCCTTCTCTACCTGGGTCTGTTCGGCGGCGGCCTGCTCATCGCGACGCTGGTCGGCCACGCGGCGGCTGATCGCACGGGTGACCGCTTCGGCGTTCTCGAAGTTGCTGCCCTCGTCCAGCGCCAGCAGGTCGGCCCACCAGCCCGCATCCGGTTCAAACAGCAGGGTGACGGTGCTGGTGCCCTGCCCTGGCGTGACCGTGGCCAGCACGCTGTTGCGCTTGATCGCCAGCCGCGCCGGCAGGTTCCAGCGCGAGGGCTGGCGGCCATTCCAGAGGTCGACCCGGCGAACGTAAGCGCGCACCTGCAGGCTGCCGGCCGAACTCTCAACGTCTTCGACACGCGGCAGCTCGGCGATTGCCGCTTCCACCACGGCGTAGGCCTGGCCGGCATCCATCGGCAGTTCCACCTGGCGGCGCTGGCGCCCGGACAACGTGGTCGAATCCAGTCGTCCGGCAACCAGCCACACCCGGCGTATATGGGTGATCGCGCTGCCCAGCGCGGAGATCATCAGGAACATCGCCAGCAGGCCGAAGACCCAGCCCGGGCCGTCGTTCATGCCGCTGAAGATGCCGCTCCAGACCATGCCGGCGACGAACAGCGCCGCAGCCCAGGCCAGCAGGTGACGGAACATCAGAGAGAGGCTGGCGAACACGGCGGCGCCTTGGAGGAAGGGGGTGAGCCGAGCATAGGGCGGCCCGCCGGGCAAACAAGCGGGCTGCGACGAAGGGCCGGAATCCGGGGATGGAAGCCGCTACGGAAATGCCGGGCATGGCCCGGCGTTTCCCCGGAGGGGCAATGCCGGGCATGGCCCGGCGTTTCCCCGGAGGGGCAATGCCGGCCAGCGGCCGGCACTACCGAACGCCGTTATTTGCGCTGGTCGGCGCTGGCGTCACGCACGGCGCGGAACGACTCGTCCCGGCTCCAGTTCGGCCAGCTGCGCGAGTTGGCCAGCTGGTTGCCCAGCGTGTACAGCACTTCCAGGTCGCGGGCGGCACCGGCGAACACCCAGTCCGGCTGCCACTCGTCGCCCTGCTGGTGGTAGCGCTTGGCGGTGTAGTCCTCGGACGCCTTCTTGCCTGCGGCCACGCCGCCGTCCACCCAGTCCTGGCCAGCCGACCAGGACAGCGCCGGCACGCCACGCTTGGCGAACGGGAAGTGATCGGAGCGGAAGAACAGGCCGGCTTCCGGCTTCGGGTCCGGCGTGTAGCGGATATCCCAGCCCTTGGCCACGTCCTTCAGCTGGTCCAGCAGTTCGAAGCGCGCGGCACCGTAGATGCCGAAATCACGCGACGGACCGAACGGCGCCATGCCGTCCATGTTGATCACCGCCACGGTCTTTTCCAGCGGATACAGTGGATGGGTGGCGTAGTACTCCGAACCCAGCAGGCCCTTTTCCTCGGCAGTGACCGCCAGGAACACCACCGAGCGCTGCGGGCGCTTCTGCTTGGCGAAGCCGCGCGCCAGCTCGATCAGCGATGCGGTACCGCTTGCGTTGTCCAGCGCACCGTTGAAGATGCGGTCGCCACGCGCGTCCGGCTCACCCACGCCGATGTGGTCCCAGTGCGCGCTGTAGATGATCGTCTCGTCCGGGTGGCTGCTGCCTTCCAGGCGTGCGGCCACGTTGTGCGAGGTGATCACTTCGGTCTTCACTGCGTACTTCGCGTCCAGGCTGGCGCCGGTCAGCGGCACCGGAGTGAAGTCGCGCTGCTGCGCCTTCTTCTTCAGCGCCTCGAAGTCCTGGCCGGCCGAGCGGAACAGCTCCACCGCCAGATCGCGCTGGATCCAGCCTTCCAGCAGCGGGTGGCTGTCGGCCGGGTTGTCGCGCACCACATCGAACATGGTGTTGGTATTGGAACCGGCCACGGTGGCCCAGCCGTACGACGCCGGGGCGGTCTCGTGCACGATCAGCACGCCCAGCGCCCCCTGGCGGGCGCCTTCTTCGTACTTGTAGGTCCAACGACCGTAGTAGGTCATGCCCTTGCCGTCGAAATCACCCTGGCCCGTCTCGAAGTCCGGGTCGTTGATCAGCACGACGGCGATCTTGCCCTTCAGGTCCACGCCCTTGAAGTCGTCCCAGTTGCGCTCCGGGGCCTTCACGCCGTAGCCAAGGAACACCAGCGGAGCCTTGCTGATGTCGACGTTGCTGGCGCCGTTCATGGCGGCGCGCACGGCAATCTGCTTGCCCTGCTCCAGCGCAACGGTCTTGCCGCCCTGGTGCAGCGCCAGCTGCGGTGCGCCGACGATGTCGCCCTTGCGCAGCGGCACGGCCTGGGTCCACAGGCGCTTGCCGTCCTTGAGGTCACCGCCGGGCTGCAGGCCGGCATCGGCGAACTGCTTGCTGAGATAGGCGATGGTCTTCTCTTCGCCGGCGGTGGCCGGCGAGCGGCCTTCGTAGGCGTCGGAGGCCAGTTCCTTGACGTCGGCGGAGATCCGCGCACCGTCGAATTTCGGGGTGGCCGCCATCAGTGCGCTCGACACCGACAGGGCCAGCAGGCCCAGTGCTACTCGTTTCATTGCTCTCTCCAGCAGGGAAATCCTTCTGGAGTGTAATGGGATTCGGCAGGGCTGCGCCCTGCACCTGCAGAAGCAACGGCAACAGCAACAGCCGAAGCAACAGCGGCATTCTGTGGGATGGCGGGGTGGGTCCGGTTGCGGGGGACGCCGTAAACCCGTCCTTGGGGGCTTGGCCGCGCCTTGCTCGTGTGCGCTGTCCTGCGCACACGGCAAGACCGGGGTTGGGCGTCCTGCCCAACCCGCCCGAGGCATGCCTCGGGCCCATGCCGCGGACACCCCCGCAACCGGACCCACCCCGCCTTCGACAGCTTCCCGCTGCTGTTGGTAGGTGTCGACCTTGGTCGACACGCACGGAAACACGAAGGGGCCAGATCCCTTTCCCGGCGGGAAAGGTCTCTGACCCCATCTGTGTGTTGCTTGAGCCTGTTACCAGTTCGGGTCTTCGGCCGGGGCGGCAGCAGGCTTGGGCTTCGGCTTGGCGGCCGGGCGGGCGGCGGCGGGAGCGGCCGAGGCAGTCGCACCTGCGGCAGCAGCAGCCGGCTTGCTGCCCAGCTTCTGGCGCAGTTCGATCTGGCCCGGACGGAAGCCGCCGCGCATCGCGTCGACGCCGTCTTCGATGGTGCCGTACGAGGTCTGTGCGGCCACGCGGTCGATGCGGATGGTGCAGCACGGGTGTTCGCTGCGGCCCAGCGAGCGGCCGGTCTGCGGGTCCTTCAGTTCTTCGCCCAGACGCACGGCCTGCCAGCGCTGGCCGGCCTGCACGGTGTCACCGCCCTGGCTCAGCACGACCTGGTCACCGTCCACAGAAACCACCGACACCGGGAACAGCGTGGTGACGATGGTGGTGCCGATCTGGCCGGACAGCGACTCCATCATCGCCGCGGCCATGTTGCGACCGTTGACCACACGCGGCAGGGTGCTCGGACCGGTCGAGGCCAGCTGGTGGTCGAAGCTGTCGGACATCACCACCTGGCCGGTGGTGGCGTTGATCAGGCGCAGGGTGATGCGGCCGCCACCGGAATACGAGGTCACCTGGCGGTCGGACATGCGCAGGTTGCGCACGCTGCGCGGGTACTCGAAGCGTTCGATGGTCGGGATCAGGATCAGGTCCGTCGCCAGCTGCTGGCCCACGCGTGCGGTGTCCTGCAGGCGCACGTTGCCGCTGTTGATGTGGTCGATCTCGGCCTGCAGTTCGTCGCCGAACTCGCGGTCCAGCACGATGAAGCGCTGGGTCTGGGTCAGCGTGTCGGACAGGCGCGCACGGATCGCGTCGGCCACTTCATCGGCATCCACGCGGCCATCGCCCACGGCGTAGCTGCCGGCCTTGGTACGCGGCAGGGCGACCACGATCTTCGGCTTGCCCTGCTCGTCCGGCGCACGGTACTGGGCGATCTGCGCGCGCACGCGCACCTTCCAGTAGCTGCGCATGCTGCGATGGGTCACGTCGGAATCGAACGAACTGGCGCCACGCTTGGCATCGACGTTGACCTTCTCGTCGTAGCTTTGCTTGACGCTGGCCGAGGCCGAACCACTCTTGGCCGAGGCTTCGCCAGATGCACTGGCCGACGCCGAGCCCTTGAAGCTCCAGCCTTCGTCGCTGGCGCGCACGCGGGCGATGGTTTCCTCGTCCAGCTGCCGCACTTCATCCTGCGACAGGATTTCATAGCCCAGCACCGCGCCCTGCGAGCCGGCGATCATCTGCTGGGTGAACGCGTCGGCGCGGATATCGCCGACGTGTTCGTCATCCACATCCACATGCAGGCCTGCTCGCAGGCTCTGCATCTGGCTGGCCACGCGTACGCCGTTGACCTGCGCCACCGCCGACTGCAATGCCGCCAGCACCGCCAGTTCCGGGGTGCTGCCGATGCCGTCGGCTTCGCGCGCGACCTGGGTGGTGCCGCCGAAATCCGGCGTGCCACGCAGGGGCGCTGCTTCCACTGGCGCATTGCTGGCCAGTGCACTGGTTGCCTTGTCCTTGGCGGGTGCGGGCGCTTCGGCCGGGGTGTCCTGCTTGCCGCACGCTGCAAGCAGCGCGGCAGCCAGGCCCAGGCCGATCAAACGGTAGGTCATACGCATGGAGATTCGCCTCGGATCAGAGCTTGTCGAGCATCGAATCGGCGTTGGACGGCACCTTCACCTTGCTCTTCTTGGCAAAGGTCACGGCCGACTTGGTCGAGCCGTACAGGCCCTGGATGAAGCCCGGCGATTCCTTGGCCACCCATGCACCGGCGGCCAGCTTGCGGCCGACGGTGGCCAGCTGGGTCGCGCCCAGGTTCTTCATGCCTGCGGTGAAGTTGCTGGCTTCGCCGCCCAGCTTCTGCGCTTCGGCGGCTGAGGACAGCAGCGAGACCAGGCCTTCGGCGTAGTGCTGCTTGGATTCAGCGTTCAGTTCCGGCTGTGCGGCCTGGCGCTCGTTGATCGCCGCCTGCGCAGCTTCGCTGACCGACACCGACTTCTTCATTGCATCGACGCTGACCGAACCCGACGACAGCGCCTGGCGCTCGGCTTCCAGCAGCTGCACCTGCTCGGCCAGGCCGAAGGCGCGGGCGAACGAGGTCTGGGCCTGCAGCGAGTGCGACTGCGAGGTAACGAAACGACGCACCAGCGCTTCCTGCGCGGCTTCGTCCGGGGCGGCGGCGCTGGAGGCGCTGCTGGAGGTGCCGGTGGCGGCACCGGCCAAGTCCTTCAGCTTGCCCAGGCCAGCATGGGCGGGCATCGACAGGGTGGCGGCAGCGATGGCCACGACAAGAGCGGTATTGCGGATCATGTGAGTGTCCTTTGGAAGTGACGGCCGCGAAGCGGCACGTGGGAAATCGGTAACCCCAGGGCGATGCCAAGCGAGCTCGGCACCCACCTGGCTGGCGGATCAGCGGACCGCTTTGACGTTCAGTTCGTTGATCATCTGCTGCGCGGCCTTTTCAGCCGCCAGCTGCAGCGCGTTGGTACGGGCGACGGTTTCATTCGGGCCGGTACCGGAGAACTGCACCGGGCCCACCGACGACACGGTGCGCGGGAAACGACCGGTCACATCCAGCACCTTGCCGGTGACCGTGACGAACACGCGGGTGTTGCCACTGGCCGGGTCACGGTCGCGCATGCCGACGTCGAGGGTGCCGACAGCGATGTACGGAATGTTGGCCGCACGGATGCCGTTGGCGGTATCACGCAGGGTGGCCGGGGCCAGGTCGTTGCCGGTGCTGAAGTCCTTGCGGATGCGCTCGATGCTGAGCAGGCCGCGCGACTCGCCTTCCACGTATTCGGCTTCAACCACTTCGTAGCCGGCGGCGCTGAAGGCACCGGTCATTGCCGTGTTCACTTCGGCCGCGTTGGCCACCTTCCAGCTGATGTTGTCGCTGCGCTGGGTGGTGCTGCCGCCGCTGGTGACCGACATCGACGCGTTCTGGTTGATGCTGCCGTTGGTGCTGACCGAGTTGCCACGGAAGCTGTCGCCTTCACGGGTGTTCTCGTTGTAGCTGGAGCTGACGTCGGTGCGGCGGTATTCCTTGTCCTGGAACGACTGCACGGTGTCCTGCGAGCGCGCCATGAACAGGAAGGTCAGCAGCGAGCGCTGGGCGGCGGTGGCCCCGGCCACGGCCGAGCCGGCATCCAGCTTGGTCTGCAGCAGGGTGGTGTTGATCTCGGCGCGGACGGTGACGGTGTAGGTCTTGGCCTTCTTGTCTTCGGTGTCCGACAGCTGCACGGCACTGAGCACGTAGCGGTCGATCTCGCCGATGAACTCGGCGCGACGTGCTTCGAACAGGCGCAGCTTGGCCGCACCGGTTTCGGCGATGTACGCCTCCAGTGCATTGACCTTGGCCTTGTTCAGGGCCTGGGCGCGGGTGTCGGCACTCAGGCGCAGGCCATAGCTGGCCGAACCGGTACCACGCGAACTGGCGGTCTGTGCAGCGACCGGCAAGGCCACCACCAGGGCGATGAGGATGAGCAGGATGGTACGCATCAACGACATGACTTGATCAACTCCTGAAGGGCTTGGGTCTGCTGCTGCAACGGGCGGCCGCCCGGCTTCTGTTCGTCCAGCCAGCCGCGCGAATCGGCGCGCTTGGCGGCAGCGCCGGCGAAGGCGTCGAAGCCGGCCAGCAGGGTTTCGTAGCTGGCCGACCACTGGTCAACCTGCCACTGCGTGACCGGCACTACCTTGGTGGCCCCCTTGCGCAGCGGCTGTTCGAAATAGACCTTGCCGGAGAACGGCTCGGTCACCTTGGCGGTGAAGAACGCGCCGAACAGCATCGTCTTCATCGCCGGGGTTTCTTCGATCACGCCGTTCTTCAACGCATCCACCTGCAGGTTGATGACGTAATCCGGCTCGGGGATCTTCAGCTGGTAGACCTTGCCGTCGGCAAAGCGCGCCGCCATCGCACCACCGATCGCCTGACCCGAGGCCGGCGGCAGCAGGCCGACACCGGTATTGGACGACAGCGTCTTGGACAGTTCATGGGCCAGCGTGGCGCGCAACGGCGCTTCCCACTTCGGGTCGGGCAGCTTGGCGCGGACCGCATCGGACAGGGTCACGCCACCCACCTGCAGGCGGCGCACCGCCGCGTCGGGCAGCTTGGCCTGGGCGAGGCTGGCCGCGAGTACCTGCGACAGGCTGGTCGCAGCGTTGCCGTACAGCAGATCGGCGACGATTGCGTCGATATCGTCGTTGTCCGGCCGGTAATCCTGCACGTCGATGCGCTGCAGGGTCAGCGGATAGGACGCGATCACCTGGCGCTCGCGGAAGTCGAAGAACAGCGCCTGCAGCGCCACTTCCACCAGCACCTTGTACTGGTCACCGATCGGCTCGATCGAGACCAGTTCGCGGTCCAGTGCTGCGGCCAGCACGGTGGCACTGGTGGTGCCGTCGAGCATCGCCACCGGCTGGTCGATCAGTTCCAGGTTGGCCGGCGGGCGACGCTTGAGCCCCTGCGCCAGGGTCTGGTTGAGCGGGATCAAGCCACGCTTTTCCAGCACGGCATGCGCATGCGGCGTGGTCGCCTGCACGGCAGCGGCATCAGCGGTATAGGCAAAACCGGCCCAATAGGCCTGCTGTGATTTGTCTGCCGCCTGCACGGCCATCGGCCATACGGCCAGGCACAGGGCACAGGCAAGCAGGCGCGCAAAAGCGCGCGATGCGCTCTTCGTCCTTGAATACATCCAACCGCTCCTCGGTCATTACGCACGGAAAGCGGACGCTCATGCGCCCACTGGGCGCGAAACATAACGGCTCGCGGGCCTGCCGACAAGTGCTGCCTTCGTCGAGGTCACTCCGCGGGGGGCAGACCGGCCCTTTGCCGCAGCAGGCCGCGCTCTGCCTGGTTCTGGCTGAGTTGGGCGGCTTCCGCAAAAGCGTGACGTGCATCCTGCTCCCGCCCCAGCTGCTGTAGTAGTTCACCGCGCACCACATGCAACGGCGCGTAGTCACGCAGGCGCGTATCGTCCAGCAACGGCTGCAGCTGCGCCCAGGCCGCGAAGGTACCGTCGCTTCGCAGTATCGCCACCACGCGGTTCAATGCGACAACCGGCGAGGGCTGCACCTGCAGCAGCTGCGTATAGAGTGCTGCGATGCGCGGCCAGTCGGTATCCTCGGGGCGACGCGCCGCTGCATGGCACGCTGCGATGCGCGCCTGCAGTACATAGGGATCATCAGCACCACCGGCGGCCAGCGCGCGCGCCAGCACCTGCTGTCCGCGTTCAATCTGCAGCCAGTCCCAGCGCGCGCGGTTCTGCTGGTCCAGCAGCACCGGCACGCCCTGCGCATCCGTCCTTGCTGCGGCACGCGAGGCCTGCAGCTCCATCAGCGCCAGCAGGCCCAGCACCGGCGGCACCGGCAGCCGGTGCGCCAGGATGCGTGCAAGCCGAAGTGCCTCCTCGCACAGTGCCGGTCGCATCCAGTCATCGCCGGCACTGGCCGCGTAGCCCTCGTTGAACACCAGGTAGATCGCCTCCAGCACCGACGCCAGCCGCTCGGGCATCGCGTCAGCACGCGGGACCTCGTAGGGCACCTGCTT
Source organism: Stenotrophomonas veracruzanensis (assembly GCF_032911525.1). NCBI lineage: Bacteria > Pseudomonadati > Pseudomonadota > Gammaproteobacteria > Lysobacterales > Lysobacteraceae > Stenotrophomonas > Stenotrophomonas veracruzanensis. The sequence goes on along the minus strand of NZ_JAWJTI010000017.1, from coordinate 2,524 downwards.
CTGCGCCAAGGTGCGCTTGGCGCGCACGATGCGCTGGGCGATGGTCGGCTCGGGCTGCAGGAAGCCACGGGCGATCTCGGTCGTGGTCAGTCCACCGAGCAGGCGCAGGGTCAGTGCCACCCGTGCGTCGGCTGGCAGCACCGGATGGCAGGCCACGAACATCAGCCGCAGCAGATCGTCACCCAGGTCATCCTCCAGCGCCTGGCTGTCATCGGGTGCCGGCAGCGCCGCTGGATGCAGTTCCTCGCCCCACTGCGCATGCTGCTGCGCCACCCGCTGGTGCTGGCGCAGCACATCAATGGCACGGTTGCGCGCAGTGGTCATCAGCCAGGCTCCGGGGTTGTCCGGGATGCCCTGCTCCGGCCAGCGCTCCAGCGCGGCCAGCCAGGTGTCCTGGGCCAGCTCCTCGGCACGGCTGACATCGCCCCCGAGCAGCCGCGCCAGGCGCGCGATCAACACCGGCGACTCCATCCGCCAGAGGGTTTCCAGACGCTGCGTCAGTGCGGGATCGAGCATGCGCCGATCACAGCACGCACGCCCGGCCCGCACAAGCGCCACAGCTCACGCTTCAACAATCGGCTTGAAGCCGCCCCAGAACATGCGCTGGGTATCGAACGGCATGTCCTTCGGGCCCAGCGACGCCAGCCGTGGGTCGGCCATCACCCGGGCGTTGACGCGGTCGCGCGCCGCGCGCGAGCGAAATACCACGAAGGCGACGATCACCGTTTCACCGGGCTTGGCCTTGACCGCCCGCGGGAACGACGTGCGCTTTCCCGGTTCCACATCGTCGGCCACGCACTCCATGTACTGCAGCGCGCCATGGTCCTTCCACACCGCACCGGCCTTGCGGGCAAGGCGGCGGTAGGCCGCCACCTTGTCCTGTGGGCACGGCAGCACGTAAGCATCCACGTAAGCCATGAGGGTTCTCCCTTGCGGCGACCGTCAGCCCGGCTCGCCGTCCATGTGTGCGATTTCCCAGAGATGACCATCCAGGTCCTGGAAGCCACGCTGGTACATGAAGCCCAGGTCGCGCGCCGGCTGCGGTTCGCTGGCGCCGGCGGCCAGTGCCTTGTCCACCAACTCGTCAACTGCCTTGCGACTGGGTGCCGAGAGCGCATTGATCACTTCCGTGTGGGTGTGCGCATCGGCAATCGGCTTGTTGGTGAACTGCTGGAAAAAAGGTTGGGTCAGCAGCATCACGTAGATGCTATCGCTGATGACCATGCCAGCCGCATCGTCATTGGTGTAGGTTGGATTGAAGCTGTATCCCAACGCGGTGAAGAACGCCTTCGACTTCTCCAGGTCCTGCACAGGCAGGTTGACGAAGATCATCTGCGGTTGCGGTGCACTCATCGGTGAAGCTCCTTGTGGCTGAAGAAAAGAGGGATCAGGGCTGCTTCATGCAATTGACCATCCACGGCTTGCCGTAGCGGTCGATCAGCATGCCCCAGCGGTGCGCCCAGAACGTTTCGGCGATCGGCATCTGCACCTGGCCGCCTTCGGCCAGCGCCGCGAACACGCGCTCGGCTTCTTCGATGCTGTCAACGTCGACATTGATGGTGGTCGAACCACCCTCGCCACCGCCTGGACCGTCGGCTGCCATCACGATGGCGCTGCCGATTTCCAGCTGGCTGTGCGCGACGTGGTCCAGGGTTTCCGGCGGCATCTCGTTGCAGCCCGGCGAACCATCGGAGGGCGGCATGTCGCGGTATTTCATTTCCGAGGTGACCTGACCACCGAGTGCCTTGGCATAGAACGCCATCGCCTCATGGGCCTGGCCGCTGAAGCCGAGGAAGGGAATCAGTCTCATGGCAATACTCCGTTGTGCGTTTCAGGTCAGTAGTGCCGGGTCGTGCCCGGCAGGGAGATGAATCGGGTCAACCTTCCAGCTGTGCACGCAGACGCTGTTCCTGCTGCTGTAATTCGGGGGTGAAGGCCTCACCGAAGTCTTCGGCGGAGATCAGCGGGCGAAGTTCCAGCGTGCCGCCACTGTTGAACGGCGCACGGCTGGCCCATTCAACGGCCTCGTCCAGCGAGCGCACGTCCCACAGCCAGAAGCCAGCGATCTGGTCGCCGGCGGGGCCGAACGGACCGGCCTCGACCTTGGGCGCGCCGCTGCCGAAGTGAATGCGGCGGCCGCGCTGGGTGGCGTGCAGGCCTTCACCGGCCAGCATGATGCCGGCGGCCACGAGTTGTTCGTTGAAGGCGCCCATTTCGGACAGTTCCTGTTCGCTGGGCATGCGGCCGGCTTCGGAGTCGGCGTTGGCCTTCACGATCACCATCACTTTCATTGCGGTCTCCCGTGGGGACGCGTGGTGCGTGCCCTTCACTGGGTACAACGAACCAGGGTCATCGGAATCGACATGTTTCCGGAAATTTTTTTTCTGCGTGGAAAGCACGCCTTCGGCGGGAGTCGGCGAACGGCGGAGCCCCTCCGTGGCGGGTTTGGGTTGGTTGCTGAAAGCGGGTTTCCTGCGGATGGGCCGGGGGGGGGGGGTTGGCGGGGTATCCGCGCCATGGATGG